>CANQER010000008.1 GCA_947595415.1 uncultured Bacilli bacterium | reverse complement strand
CAAAGTGTATTCATAGCATAATCAACAACTACGCCATTTCTAATTATAATAATTTTAGAATCTTGTCCACCAATTTCTAAAATAGTCCTAACTTCTGGTAATATTTGCATACTCCCAATAGCATGAGCTGTTATTTCATTTTTAACAATTGAAGCATTTAACATCTTTCCAACTAAATTCCTTGCTGATCCTGTTGTGCCCACTGCTACTATTTTGCCATTTTTAGGTATTTCTAAACATATATTATTAAGTAATTTCTTAACAGCATTAATTGGATCTCCATTAGTTTCAATATAAGAAGAACATATAATATTAAATTTATCATCAATAACCACACATTTACTAGAAATAGATCCTACATCTACTCCTAAAAAAAATTCATTCATTTCTATCTCTCCTCATCTTTATCATATCTAAAAAAGCTTCTAATCTCGTTTTCATTGCTTCATCACTATTTTCTGTATCAAAACTAAAATAAGCAATTGGTATATCATAATCACTACTAATCCTATTTAAAATAGCCATAGCACTAATCTCTGGTGTACAAAAAGAAGATTTAATATGAATAATACCATCATAGCCATGTTTACACAAATACTTAGCCCTGCCTACATTATCTAACCCATCTGCCCCAAGACGATACTTAGCATAGTCTCTAGCATATTTTAAATACCATTTAACTTTGTTTTTTTTCTCAAACAAAAGATAATGCGCATTCGTATACCTTTTAACCTCAATATTATAACTAGCTAATTCTCGTTCTAAAAAGTAATTAGAAAAAGGTTCCATAAGAGTATATAACTCCCCTATTATTCCCACCTTTAAATGATTTTTATCTTTTTTAACTGGAATTTTTTTAAACTTGCGTTTATATTTTAGATATAAAAATCTTAATCCCATATAAGATTTAACCTTACTAAACTTATAAAGCATTTCTTTATTCAAATTTATAAAACTATTCTTTTTAACTTCAAAACCTATATTTTGTCTTATGAAATCATCAATTTTATCCATATACTTAACCATTTTAGAAGTTATAAACAAATAATATAAAGCTTTAATCCCACTAAAATTATCATCCAAACTTTTAAAATCACGATATATTTTTTTAACATCTGCCTGACCCATAGTAACTAAATTGACCAATTTAAAATCATAACCTAAATCCTTTAAAATCCTTTCTTGAAGTTCACTATAATAACCATACCTACAACCACCACCTGCTTGAAATAAAACATTAGCTTTCTTATCCAAACATTCGATCATTGTACCTAAAGTATATTTAAAAGGCATACAAACAAAATCTGGACTATATTTACTTCCAAGTTCAACTGTCTTATTAGTAATCATTGGAGCATCAATTATTTTAGCGTCCAATATATGACTAAACAAATACTTAACAGGAATATAATAATTCCCCATATGAGGAAAAGCAACTCTAATTTTGGATTTTTTTTTCAAGAATATCAATAAAACTTTCTATACGTGTTTCTATTCCTGTTAGACTATCCATATCATCAAGAATTAAATTAAGACAAGGTTTTTTTGTTTTTCTAATCATTAATTCATTTACTAAAGAATCAGGTCCACAAGGAAAAGTTGATAAAAAAATAATCCCATCTATTTTATCTTCTACTAATTTTATCGCTCCAATATTTTCCCTACTATATTTCCAATACAAATTACTTGATAGATCTAAAGCTAATTCACGACATAAATCACTTTCAAACTTATCACAATAAATAACACATACATTAAGCATATCCAACATTTTAATAATAGGTTTACCTATAAAATCATCATACAAATTATATGGATGAGCAACCACTAAAATTTTAATTTTATTACTTTTTAACTTATTATAATTATAAATTATTTCTTTTTTCAAATCTTTTTTTTCCTTAATTTTAGCCATTTTATAAGCATGATATATTTGTTTTCTAGTTTTTTTTAAACAAGCTCCAATATAATATAAGCCATCTATTTCTCTTTGTTTTTTAGTATAATCAATATTATAATTTATGATATTTACATCAAATACATTACTAACAAGATCATACAAACTTAAAAAATTAGTACAAGTTTGATTATCATAACCATAATTATCAATTCTAGGAATTAAAATATAATCACATTTATCCTTTAAATAATCAATATGACCCATGAATATCTTAAGGGACATACACATTTCATCAATAGATTTAAAACTTCCATTTTTTATTATTTCTTTATTGGTTTTAGGACTTACTATTATGGGGACATCTAAGTATTCAAAAAAATATTTCCAAAATCTTCCATAAAAATAATAGTACATACTACGAGGTATTCCAATCTTTACTTTGTCCATTATATCACCTATATAAATATATTTACTTTTTTTAATTTTATGTATATAAATCATATTTTAGTAAAAACTAATAGTGGTGATTAGATGAGTAAATTTCAAAAAATAGCTTGCACTGTACATGACTGTAAGCACTGCAATTGTGATGAAGATTGCTGTTTATTAAAAGAAATAAAAGTTTGTAATTGTAAAGACACATCTGATAAAGAAGCTACAATGTGTGATAGTTACAATAAACGATAATTTTACTTCTTTTTTTTTTTGTGATATAATTTTGTAGGTGATATTTATGTATATTAAAGAGCTTACTAATGAGCAATTTATGAATTTTACTAATTTATTTCCAATTAAATCACTTTATCAAACACCTGAATATGCTTTTGTAATGAATAAACAAGGTTATGATACAGTTTTTTTAGGGTTGATCGATAATAATAATATCGTAGCAGCAACTCTTGTTTTAATTGAAAAAAAATTTGGTTTTAAATATGCATATGCACCTAGAGGTTTTTTGATTGATTATAATAATTACCATTTACTTGAAACTTTTACCACTGAAATTAAAAAGTATTTAGGTAAATGTGATGTTATGGCAATTAAGATTAACCCACTTATTATAAAAAATAGGTTTGATATTAAATATAAGGTTGTGGAAAGTAATAATTACTATGATAATATTTATAATAGTCTTATTAAACTTGGATATTATCATTTAGGTTATAATAATAATTTTGAAGCTTTTAAACCACGTTTTGAAGCAGTTATTAATATAAGTGATCATCCCTACAATCTATTTAATAATATTAAAAAAGAATTTCGTACCAAGATTAGAGGAGCTTCTAAAAATGGGGTTAAGGTATATCGTGGTGATGATAGTAATCTAGAATATTTATATCGTCACACTAAAAAAAATTATCCTCGTGATATAAAGTATTTTAAGGATGTTTATAATTTTTATAGTAAACGTAATATGGTTGAATTTTATTACGCTAAGTTAGATACTAAAGATTATTTAAAACAAACTCAAATTGATTATTCTAGACAAGATGAAATTAATAATTCTCTTAATCAAGAAGTTATTATTAATGCTAAAGCTAATAATCAAAAACTTTTAAATCGTAAATTGGAATCTGATAAGTTAAAAGCTAAATATGAATCACAAATTGTTAAAGCAACTAATTATTTAAGAAACTATCCAGATGGTCTTGTTTTAGCTACTGCTTTGGTTATCAAACACGATAAAGAGGTTTATCTACTTATGGATGGATATGATAAAAATTATAAAAGTTTTAATGCTAAACATTTACTTATTTGGAAACTAATTGAAAAATTTTCTAAGTTAGGTTATACTACTTTTAATTTAGGTGGTGTTAGTAATATTAACAACCCAAATAATGCTTATCACAATCTTAATATGTTTAAAACTAATTTTAATGCTAAAGTTATAGAATATATTGGTGATTTAGAACTTATTACTAACAATACTTTGTATTTTATGTATAGACAAGCAGCACCTATTAGAAATATTTTAAAAAAATAACAACACTTTAAAGGTGTTGTTTTTAAATAAAAAAAGAGATTTTATAATCCCTTTTATTTAATGATTTCAGAAATATTACCTGAACCAACTGTTCTACCACCTTCACGAATTGAGAACTTAGTTCCTGCTTCAATAGCGATAGGAGCAATTAATTCAACTGTCATTTCAACATTGTCACCTGGCATAACCATTTCTACTCCAGCTGGTAATTCAATAACACCTGTTACATCTGTAGTTCTAAAATAGAATTGTGGACGATAGTTACTAAAGAATGGTGTATGACGTCCTCCTTCTTCTTTAGATAAAACATAAACTTGTGCTTTAAATTTAGTATGAGGAGTAACACTTCCTGGTTTAGCTAATACTTGACCACGTTCAACATCTTCACGAGCAATACCACGTAAAAGTACCCCTGCATTATCTCCTGATTCAGCATAATCAAGTTGTTTTCTAAACATTTCAATACCAGTAACTGTTGTTTTCTTAGTTTCTTTTAAACCAACAATTTCAACTTCATCGTTAAGATTTAATCTACCTCTTTCAACACGTCCAGTAACAACAGTACCACGACCTGTAATAGTAAATACATCTTCGATTGGCATTAAGAATGGTTTTTCAGTATCTCTAACTGGTGTTTCAATCCATTCATCAACTGCATCCATTAATTCCATGATTTTTTCTTCGTATTTTGGATCTCCTTCTAAGGCTTTTAAAGCTGACCCACGAATAACTGGAGTATTATCTCCATCAAAACCATATTCATTTAATAATTCACGAATTTCCATTTCAACTAAATCTAATAATTCTTCATCATCAACCATGTCACATTTGTTCATGAAAACAACCATTCTAGGTACTCCAACTTGACGTGATAATAAAATGTGTTCACGAGTTTGAGCCATAGGTCCATCAGTTGCTGCTATAACTAAGATAGCTCCATCCATTTGAGCAGCACCTGTAATCATATTTTTTACATAGTCTGCGTGTCCTGGACAGTCAACATGAGCATAGTGTCTTTTATCAGTTTGATATTCAACATGTGATGTGTTGATAGTTATTCCACGTTCTCTTTCTTCTGGGGCTTTATCGATATTTGCATAATCAACAAAATCCGCATAACCTTTTTTAGATAATACATTGGTAATAGCTGCTGTTAAAGTAGTTTTACCATGGTCTACGTGTCCAATTGTCCCAATATTAACATGGGGTTTTGAACGATCAAAAACTTCTTTTGCCATATTATATTTTCCTCCTTTTAATATCTACATATATATTTTATATTAATTAACAATAAATAGCAAGTACTTTTTGTTAATTTCCACCATTTTTCTTAATGATTTCTTCAGCAATATTCTTAGGTACTTCTTCATAATGATCAAATGTCATTGTAAAATTACCACGACCTTGAGTATTGCTTCTTAAGCTTGTTGCATAACCAAACATTTCAGATAATGGAACTGTTGCGTCAATAGATAATGCATTACCTCTTGATTCTTGACCTAGTGGACGTCCACGACGAGAAGTAATATCACCCATAACGTTACCTAAATATTCATCTGGTACAATAACATTAACTTTCATAATTGGTTCTAGTAAGATAGGTTTACATTTGTTTTTAGCTTCTTTTAAAGCTAAACTTGCTGCAATTTTAAAAGCCATTTCTGATGAGTCTACATCATGGTAAGATCCATCATATAATGTTGCTTTAACATCGATCATTGGATAACCTGCAAGAACTCCTGTTTGCATGGCTTCTTGTAGTCCTTTATCAGTAACTGGAATGTATTCTCTTGGTACAACTCCACCTACTACTTGATCAACAAATTCATAACCTTTATCTGGATTTGGTTCAAATTTAATCCAAACGTGACCATATTGTCCACGACCTCCAGATTGTTTAATATATTTACCTTCACATTCACCTGCTTGGGTAATAGTTTCACGATATGAAACTTGTGGTTTACCAATATTAGCTTCTACTCCAAATTCTCTTTTCATACGATCAACAATAATGTCTAAGTGTAACTCACCCATACCAGCAATAATAGTTTGCCCTGTTTCATGGTCTGTTGTAGCTCTAAAAGTTGGATCTTCTTCAGATAACTTTTGTAAAGCTTCACTCATCTTATCTTGATCACCTTTTGATTTTGGTTCAACAGCTAATTGGATAACTGGTTCTGGAAATTCCATACTTTCCAAAATAACAGCTTTCTTTTCATCACATAAAGTATCTCCAGTAGTTGTATTTTTAAGTCCTACAGCAGCTGCGATATCTCCTGTGTATACATCACTAATTTCTGTACGATTATTCGCATGCATTTGTAGAATTCGTCCTATTCTTTCTTTATTATTTTTATTAGAATTTAACACATAAGATCCACTACTTAAATGTCCAGAATAAACTCTAAAGAAAGTAAGTCTTCCTACATATGGATCTGCCATTACTTTAAAAGCAAGAGCACTAAATGGTTCATTGTCACTAGGATGTCTAACTGTTTCTTCACCTTTTAAATCAACACCTTTGATTGATTCAACATCAAGTGGTGAAGGTAGATAGTCAACAACAGCATCTAGTAATAATTTAACCCCTTTATTACCTAAAGCAGTTCCACATAATACTGGGAAGAATTTAACTTCCAAAGTACCTTTTCTAATAGCTTTTTTGATTAGATCAACAGATACTTCTTCACCTTCAAGGTATTTTTCCATAAGTTCATCATCAAATTCAGCAACAGCTTCGATTAATTCATTACGTTTTTCTTCAACTAAATCAACCATATCTGCTGGAATATCAATGATTGTTGGATTTTCTTCTTGAGCACCATCATAGTGATAAGCAACTCTTGTAAGTAAATCAATGATACCATCAAATTCATTTTCAGCTCCAATTGGAATTTCAATAGGTTTAGCATTAACTCCTAAACGATCTTTGATTGAATCTAAACTGAAGTTAAAATCAGCTCCCATTTTATCCATTTTGTTAGCAAATATAATTCTAGGTACCTTAAATTCATTAGCTTGACGCCATACTGTTTCTGTTTGTGGTTCAACTCCAGCTTGAGCATCAATTAAGGCAACAGCTCCATCTAAGACACGTAAACTTCTTGATACTTCAACTGTAAAATCAACGTGACCTGGAGTATCAATTATATTTAATCGATGATCTTTCCAGTAAGCTGTTGTAGCTGCTGAAGTAATAGTTATTCCACGTTCTTGTTCTTGAGCCATCCAGTCCATTTGGCTTTCCCCTTCATGGGTTTCACCAATTTTATGGATTTTTCCTGTATGGAATAAAATACGTTCTGTACAAGTAGTTTTACCAGCATCAATATGTGCCATTATTCCTATATTTCTAGTTTTTTCTAAGCTATATTCACGAGCCATATACTTTTTCCTTTCTTCTACCAACGATAATGAGCAAAGGCTTTATTAGCTTCTGCCATTCTATGTGTATCTTCACGTTTTTTAACTGCTGCACCAACACCATTTGATGCATCAATTATTTCATTTGCTAAATTTTCAGCCATTGAATGGCCACCTCTTAATCTAGCATATTGAACTAACCAACGTAATCCTAAAGCTAAACTACGATCAGCTCTAACTTCAACTGGTACTTGATAGTTAGCTCCACCAACACGTCTTGATTTAACTTCTAAAGAAGGTTTTATATTTTCCATTGCTTTTTCAAAAACCTTCATTGGTTCTTCATTTGTTTTTTCTTTTATCATTTCAAATGCGTCATAAAGGATTGTTTGAGCAATACCTTTTTTACCATCTTTCATAATTGTATTTATTATTTTAGTAACTAATTTTGAATTATATATTGGATCT
Source organism: uncultured Bacilli bacterium (assembly GCA_947595415.1). Taxonomy (GTDB): domain Bacteria; phylum Bacillota_I; class Bacilli_A; order RF39; family UBA660; genus CANQER01. Next base: position 9,030 of record CANQER010000008.1, on the reverse strand, counting down.
GGTAACACATCTCTTTTGACTGCACGTCTTTTACGCATAATATCCTCCTTTCATCTACTTAGGTTTTTTAGTACCATATTTACTTCTTCCTTGACGTCTTTTATCAACTCCTGCAGTATCAAGTGTACCACGAACTACGTGATAACGAACCCCAATTAAGTCTTTTACACGTCCACCTCTAATTAGTACAACACTGTGTTCTTGTAGATTATGTCCTTCACCAGGAATATAAGCTGTTACTTCCATCCCATTAGACAATCTAACACGAGCATACTTACGAATAGCTGAGTTTGGTTTTTTTGGTGTCATTGTAGCAACACGTGTACAAACTCCTCTTTTTTGTGGTGATTTTTGATCAGTTTGTCTTTTAGTACGACTATTGTAACCAATTCCTAAAACAGGTGATTTACTTTTTCTTTTCTTTGCTGTTCTGTTTTTTCTAACTAATTGATTAATTGTAGGCATAAAATCCTCCTTCCTTTACACATATCCAGGTGTTTTATTTTGTTTCATAATTAAAGATTTACATAAGTAAACCTTAATTAAAACGCAATATAACTATATCATTTTATTATATGTTTGTCAACTATTTTTATACCTATTTTTTTGATATTTAACTTGCTACTGTATCATGACGTTCAATGTAACCTTTAGTTGTATAATTTTTACCACATTTAATATATGGTTCATAATCAATTATACCTTCTTGTTTGATAAATCCTACATATCCTGTACAAGCTGTTGTTTCATCTTTTATATCATATATAGGTCCTATAAATTTTTCTTTTTGTAAAACTGATAATGGAACCGTTATATAGTCCCCTTCTAAAAAGTCTTCACTGTAGTATTTTCTTACGTAACTACCTGCTGATTTAATCAATGCAAACTCGATATCTTCATATGTTGTATAAGTAGGTTTTATTGATTCTTCAGTTTGACTACTATTTTCTTCATAATTAGCTTCTAGTTTTTTAAAGTTGTTTTGGATTTCTACTATAACTATTATTAAAGCTAGTAATAGTATTCCTGTAAATACTAACATTACATTTAATCCCCATCCACGATTGTTCATTATATCATCCCCCTAAAATAATACTCTTTCTTCTATTTTATCTTTAAAACGATATAGTTTAGCTGGTCTTCCATTGAATCCTTCGTTTTTATAACCTGTGTCTTCTATTAAACCAAGGTTGATAAATTTTTTACGAAAGTTTCGACGATCTAATTTTTTGTCTAGTATTTGTTCAAATACTTTTTGAACTTCTGGTAAGGTAAAATCGCTTGGAAATAGTATTTTTAAAACTTCTATATTTACTAGTCTATTTCTTAGTTTTTCGATGTTTTCTTTTACGACTAATTCATGGTCAAAGGCCATTTTAGGAATTTCGTCTATTTTAAACCATTCTGTTTCTATTTCACGTTCTTCTCTTTTTAGTTTTAAGGTTATTGGATCTATTAATCCTATACTTGCTATAGCAACTATTCTTTTACTAGGCATACGATTTATATCACTATAAACATTTCCTTGTTCAATATAGGCTTTTTGTATTCCTAATTTTTCGTCTAACAATTCGTTTAAATTGGTATTTAAATCTTCATCGTTTTTTAAAATTGAATTAGGTAACATCCAATATCCTTTATAAGGATCATCCTTTTTTCTTGTTAATAATACTTTAACAATTCCTTTATCGATTGTGAATAAACTTAGTAGGCTTTCAATAATACAATTGGGTTTTTCTTCCATTATTTTATTCCTTCCTTTGCGTTTTTCATACACACCATAATTATATTACAAAAAATAGTATTAGTCAACTTTTTGGATAAATATGCCATATATATTTTTATTAAAAACATATAAGTAAAACAATTTTAAAAAATAAAAAAGATTGTCTTTCTTTAATTACAAATGACAATCTTTATATTTTAAATTATTTATTTTTAAGTTTTATTTTAAGTTTATTTCCTTCTTTCTTCCATATTATTAAAACTATTCCAACAATCAAACCAATCCCTATGATTATTAATATCACTTTTATAGAGGTAGAAATTTGGCTTGGTTGATTATATATTCCTTTGTTTTGATTTATACAGTCTTTAACATCGTTACCATCTTTTATTTTTGATACTACATCACAATAATTATCTGTTTTTTCATATGCTTTTATTGCTTTTGTTAGATTTTGTTTGGTTTTATTATTAAAACCAATGAAATAATTAGAACCTATTACCATTAATGGTAATTTATCTTTCTTTATATTTAAGGTTTTTCTAACTTTAGTATCTAAATTTTTATTACTATCAACGTTAATGAATTCGACTTTAACACGACTGTTATCTTTTAGTTCTTCTTCTAACCATTCTTTTACTTCATCATTATTTTTATTATAAAAGGAATAAACTTTTATATTGTCATAATTAGAATTAGTTGCAAATGCTTGAGATAAAATAGGAAAACATAAAAATGTTAGAAGAAAAAACATTAATAATTGTTTTTTCATATATCCTCCAAAGTAATTAGCTAAAGGTGATTACAAAGTTTTCCCCTTTACTAATATTTTTAGTCTTCTTCGTAAATTGTTGCACCTGTACTATATTTATGCCATGCTTTACAAGCTTCATAGAAATCTAATATTTCTTCTTCTGTTACTTGTTTACCTTCTGTTCCTAAAATAGTTTTTGGATCTTCTATTTCTGTTTTACCAATATTTTCATAACTAACACTAATTCTATTATTATTATATGTATGATTATTTGACACAATATCAAAATCCTTTATAGTGTTAAAACTCTTTATATATTCTTCGTTTTCATCAAGAACTACTTTTAATTGTACTCCTTCATTATTAGATTCAGAAGTATTTTTATCTTTGTTTTCAGCTAATTCTTTTTGACCATCTAAATAAGCATTATTTAACCATTCATTTAGTCTTTTAGTATTTAAAGTAACTATAAATGTATGAGCTTCCTTACTATCACGTTCTACTTTTTTAATAGCATCTGTTTCTACTGTTGTATTTTTTATTACATCTTGTAATAAAGTTAATTCATGTGAACCCATACTAACTTGAGAAAAGAAATTAGAAAATTTCCAACCATTTATTACTGGTTTGCAGGTATGACTATCACATGTATAACCTTCTTGAGCTTTTTCAACAGTTATAACGATACCTCCTTTATGAGAAGGAACAACATTTCGAAGTCTAAATGAATATTGGGTATTTTTACCTTCGTCTTCTGTATATAAATCATAATATTTTTCTTTGTCAAATTTAGAAGTAAATTTTTCTGCTCCATTTTTTATTACGTTGTCTTTTGTGAATGTGTAGTTATTAGATAAAGCTGTCTTTTTAACTGCATCTAAAACTATTTCTTCTTCTGTTTTAACACCATTATAATCAATAGTATAAGTATCGTCTGGTGTTCCATTACCATCGTAATCGACATCGATACTATATTCTTTATTACCATCTTTTATTTTAGATGATTTAATAGCTTCTAAATTTAATTTCATTGTTTTTGCAGTATTTTTACTAGTATTTTGAATATTCATTTTAGAAAAAGTATTTATTGAGGCTACACCATCTTTACTATATTCTGAATATAAATATTCTTGTTTTTCACCATTAGGATCTGTAACAATCACCTTTGAAGTTCTATCATCGAACTTATTAGATGATAGAACTAAAGGTAAATAGAAATTGCCATTAGAACTTTGAGATATAGTACCTGAATAAGTACCATCTTCATTTTTAGTTAAACCATTGATAGATGAATATTCTGAAACAGCTTCACCTACTATGGCTGGTAGTTTAAATGATGGTCCTGTCACACCCTCTGGTCTTGTAGTTTGTTCAGTTTTGTTTGAATCAATATACACTGTTTCTACATTAGAAGGATTAGTATATAGGGAAATATCATTAAAGTTTTTATGGTCATTATCATATTGAACACCAACTTTTATTTTTGAATTGCCAAGTTTAATATCTGCTTTTTGGCCTGAAGTTTCTTTAGTAAATACAATGGCATAATCAGTTGAAACTTGATTATTTTCAAATCTAATATCTGGTTCTCCATCTTCATCAGCATCAACTGTTGCATCATCTGCAAAACCACTAATTATGATTGCACTCATTTTTTCACCAGTATTACTATCAAAATCATTTGAGAATAAATCAGAACCAGCAGCCATCTTACCAGCAACATAAATATAAGACTTAGCAATATTTCCTAAAAATCCTTGTGAACCACGTCCCATGTATCTAACATCAACAACTGATTTTTGATTATTGTATTTAATTGCATAATCTACACTTGATGTTCCTTTGTTTTCCAAGTTAGATTGCAACAATGAGAACTTAGAACCATTAACTTCAATCAATGCTTCTTGACCATCTTGAGCTTCTACTTCTAAATCGATACGATTAATTAATACACTATCAACATTTTCATCGATTACAATTTTTTTAGCTTTTATAGTTACATTAACTTTAGAAGGCCCAGTAATTGAAAGATTTCTATTAATCTTTAATTCTTCTTGATCAGTATAATCGATTACTAATGAATCAGTCGTATTAACATAAATAGCTGTTGTACCACTATCTTGAAATGCTTGTTTAAAGGCATTTTCATCACTAACTTTCTTTACTCCAGCATTTAAAGTAACATTATATACAGCCCAATAATGTTCATTGTCTTTAGTTACTACTAAGTTGTCAGAGCTAACGTCGCCATCTGATAGACTTTTACTGCCCCTCAATACATTATAACTGTTTTTAGTAAAGGCAAACAATTCATAATCTTCACCATCATATGTAAATTTATTAAATTTATTAACTGTTGGGACTTTTAATTTTTCATTGTAGTAATTATATTTAATAATATTTAATCTAGATCCAGCTTGATAATTATATAATTCAGTTTTATATATCATTGAATTTTCTGGTTTATTATAATAGTTATAATAATTATAATCACTATCTTTAACTTTTGTATCATTTCCAGTATCACTTGCGTTTATTGTTTCTTTTTCTTTAGCAATTGCATCTTTACCTGTTGTATCAGTTAATTTAATAGTTGCATTGTTTTTAGCAGCTCTAACAGCAGGATTATTATAGTGTTCTTTATCATATGTCATATTTTTAACTGTTAGATTTCCACCTTCTTTAACTTCAATAGCAGCTTCTAATTTATTTTCTGTTTCATTTGGAGTAATTGTTAAACTATCAGCTGTTAAATTACCATTGCTTTCAACATTTATTAATGTTTTTGTATTTTCTTCTGCTTTTAAAGTTGTATTTTCAATAGTAACACCAGCACTTTTAATATTAAACATTGGTTGACCATCAACTTTTGAAGTTAAAGTTTTATTATTACTATTGATTAAAACTTCTCTTTCAATATCTATTGGATTTTCAATATCAAATTCTTTAGAAATAAAGATTGTTTTTGCTTCATTTTCTAAAGCTTGTTTTAAAGTTTGTTCATTATTAACTTCTGCTATATCTGATTCAAACTTAAATGTGTAAGTAGTTTTAGTATCATCCTTTAATTTTACAGATGGATCTAATTTTCCTACTGATAAAGTGAAAGTTGGATTACTAGTTGCTAATTGGCGTAAAGTCATATTATTAACTGAATCTTCTCCACCCAAGATATCTACATATAATGCTTTAGCACCTTTTTTAATTTCTTCTTTCAAATTTTGTGCTTCTTCAGGTAAACTTGCAGTAGCTATTTCAGGTGTAAAGTTACTTCCACCTTTTGTAAATACTACTTTTTTACCTCCAGATGTAAGAGTAATATCTTGAATTTCTCCTCTTTGAAGTAAATATGCAATTGTTCCTGGAATTGAAGTATTATCCATTTCACTTATTTTTGTTTCTGCATTTAAAACTTCAAAAATAATAGTAGTATCATTTTTTGTAACATTAAAATGTGTTGAAAAATCTTGTGAATTTAATGATTTAGGATCAGCTAAGTCTGTAATAACTTCACCTAAAAATTTATCAACATCAAGAGTCCAATGTGCTTTTAATGTGATATCTTCATCTTTACCTGTTGTTTTTGTATCAAAATCAAATGCAGTACTTGGTTCTCCTTTTTCGTCATACCAATAATCAAATGTATGATAACTATATCCATCAGTTTGTGGTTTTTTAACGTCAGCTAAACTTTCATTTTGATATACTATTTCATCTTGTGTTTTAATTGTACCTGTTGTTTCATCAAAGTATTTATATGTAATTTTATTTTCAGTTTGGAAATTTAAATCTTCATATTTAATTGTATATTCTTCTGGTAAAAAGGCTTTTCCTTCTCCATCAAAATCTATTTCATATTTAATTTCATTCTTTTTTTCATCAAGTTTAAATAATACTAATACCCATCCCTGAGCTATTTCTTCTTTTGTTGGTTTATATGTTTTCTTGACACCTTTTTCTGTATTTAAAATAAGTGTCCAATCATTTTGATGTTTTTCATACCATTCTTCATCTTTTGGTATTGATATTTTAATTGGAACAAAGTATCCAGTGTTTTCATAAAATCCATCATCAAGAGTTTGTTGTTTAATACTTCCTTCTAAACCAATTTTTGATGGTTCTCTACCTGGTTGTGATTCATTTAATTTTATATCAACACCTTCAACTGTTTTAGGATCAAATCCATAACCTTCTAGTTCTTTCTTTTCTGCAGATTCTTGTCCTAATTCATTTTCATCTATTACATCAAAGTCAATATTACTTGTTGATTTAGTTTGAAATTCCAAATCAGAATAATCAATTGTTACTGTATATGAAGCATATTCTTCATTTTCTTCACCATCTAAATCAACTGTAATAGTAAACCATTTGTCATCAGCTGTAAGTGGTCCACCATCTTGATTAGCTGTCTTTAATGCTTTTAAAATATATACAGTTTGAGATTGATCAAAATCACTACCAAAAATAGGTTTAAAATTTTTACTTTCTGCATCATGTTCAAATAAAATGTTAATTTTTTGTCCTTCAGATTGATCTTTATATCCTTCAGGAGCGTTTTCTAATTTAAGTCCAAGTCCCAGATAATATAATAGACTTCCACCATCTTCGAAAGGAGGGGTATTATCATTCCAATCACTATCTTCAAGTATTGGTAAAACTCCACTTACTTTATACTTATTTGGTTCTTGACTATCTCTTACAACATTTACTGAATAGCCATCATCTTTATTATACCAACCTGTATCTTCTTTATATTGCTCTTTAGTAGTATCATCTATTCCTACTACAGTAAACAATGATGATTTTTCAAGTGTAACCTTACTATAGTCAATTGTATAAATGGTTGGTAAATATTGATTACCTTCGCCATCCCAGTCAACTCTGTAATATAATTTACAATTTTCACTATTAGCTTTGCAATCAGTTTCAGGTTTAAATCTAAAGAAAATTGTTAAATTACCATTTTCATCATAATTATCTTGACTAAATACTTTTTTAGCTTCTTGAGTACCTGTTGCATCTTTTAATGATTCTATTTTAGCCTTGCCACTTTCTACTCCTTCTGGTTTTACAAATGTAAAATCAAAGAAATATCCTGTTGCTTGTTCTTTTCCAAAAGCTTTGTCATTTAAAACTTGTTCTTTCATTTTACCAGTTAGATTATAAGTATTAACTTTTCCATCACTTTTATCTTCTGTTAATGCAAGGTCTTCATTGAATTTAGAATCATAACCATAATCTTTCATTGCTTGTTGATTAGATTCAGAAGCTTTTGAAAGAGTTGGTACTGTAGTAGATTTTTCTTGTAGTTTTAAGTCACTCCAATCAAATGTTAGAGTATATGGTGAATATTCTTCTCCATCTCCATCCATATCTACTATAATATCAAATGTTTTATCTGTAGCATTCTTATCAAGATGTCTTAAAAGATATATTACATCTTCGCCATCAAAACTATCAGCTGTTATAGTTTTAGATTCTTCTCCTTCATGTACAAACTTAACAGTTACTCCTTTATTAGTAGTTTTATTACCAGAATCTGTTTTAAGTACAAATGGTAAGTAATAACCAGTTGTATCATCATCTCTAAATGGATCTTTTTCTTGATCAAAATCTTCTAAAATAGGAAGTAGTCCTGTTACTTTTACAGTTGTTCCAGTAGTATTTAATTCTACACCATAATTAGCTGGTTTTTTCCAACCATATGCAGCATCTAATGCAGTTTCCGCAGATTGGTGAATACCTGTAAGACTGAATTTAGAACTTTTAACAAATGTTAAATCTTTATAATTGATTGTAATTTCTTGAGATTCAAGATATTCTTTACCTTCTGTTCCATCCCAATCAACTTTAATTTTAATCTTACAGTTATCATCACTACAATTATCTTTTAATTTAAAGATTTCAGTAAATACACCTTTATCATTAAATGCTTCTTTACCATAAGTAAATGTTTTTTCTCCAGTTACAGTTACTAAAACTTTTTCTGGAACTGCAGCTAATTCTTCTGGTTTTTTAATGTTAAATACAAAGAAATATCCTTCTTCAGCTGCTTCATTAAATGTATTTTCATTTAAATATTGTTTTTCTACTTTACCAGTTAATTTATAAGCATTATCTGTATCATCTGGTACTAAACTATAATGCTTATTATCACCAAATAAAGTATATCCCCAACTAGTTAATGTAGTCTTATCTTCACTAGATATATCATCAGTATTATCTGTTATTTCTGCTTTTGAATATGTTTGATATGTTAATCCACTATAATCTATTTCATATTCTGTTGGTTCATATTCATCATTATCTGCTCCATCTAAATCTACTATTACTTTTACTTTCTTACTATTATCTAAAGTTGCTGGATCAACACAATGTAATACTAACATTCCAGGATTTTCATCCTTTACATCAAAATTATCATATGTTGCTTCTGTTGTTGTTTTTGGTCCTACTATACTTACTGTTGTATTGGCATTTGCTCCTGGTACTTCAACTACAAATGCAAAATAATATCCTGTTTGTTCTTCCTTTGAAAATATAGATGCAT
>CANQER010000007.1 GCA_947595415.1 uncultured Bacilli bacterium | reverse complement strand
GTTCTTTCTAAATAAACTACATCGCAATAATCTTTTAAATATTCAAACTTTTCACTTCCTGCCCAATCACTACCCATAACAACAATATCTACTTCATATTTTTTAACATCATTTATTTTTTGTTCCCAATTTTCTTCAGGGATTACTAAATCTACATATCTAATTGCTTCTAACATCTTTTTTCTTGTTTCATAATTGTGATATGTTTTCTTACCTTTAAGTTTATTAAATTCTTCTGTTGACAAAGCAACTATCAAATAATCTCCTAAAGCTTTAGCTCTTTGTAGTAGTCTAATATGTCCATAATGCAGTAAATCAAACGTTCCATATGTAAGTACTCTTATCATAAAACTTCCTTTCTTAATCTTTAATTATAATATCTAATACTCTTTTACTAGAATGAGCATCATCTAAATAATTAAATTTTTGATTGAATTTTTCATATTTTTCTCTATATTTTTTATCATATTTAGAAATATTTTTTATTTCTTTGAATAAATCTTTTTCATCTTCTACAATAGGTCCTGGTAATTCATCTAAATCAAGATAAAAATCTCTTAATTTTCCTTTGTATAAATCTAGATCATACATATAAAACAACATAGGTCTTTTAAGGTTTGCATAATCAAAGAATACACTTGAATAATCTGTTATTAAAATATCACTTATGATAAATAATTCATTAGGATCATCATGATTAGATACATCATAAACAAAACCTTTATATTCACTTAAATCAACAGATTTTGAAACAAAATAATGAGCTCTAAATAAAATTATATATTCGTCTTTAAATTGCTTTTTAAATTCAGCAAAATCAATTTCAGGAATGTAAGTATATCCTATTCCAGATGTGTGTTGATTATCGCGAAAAGTTGGACAATATATTATTACTTTTTTATCTAAAGGTATATTAAGTTCTTTTTTGATTCTTATTATATCATCTTTGGTATAAGTAAATAAGTAATCATTACGAGGATAACCTTTTTCAATAACAATATTTTCTTTACCTATTTCTTTTAAATCAAAAGCTGAAATCAGTTTTTCAGTACAAAACTTAGATGGGGAAATCATATATGAAAATCTAATTGCATCTTTGTAATAACTACTTCTAATTTCTTCTATACTATTCATCACATTTCCATCTACTTCAATATCAAAACCAAGTCTTTTTAAAGGTGTTCCATGCCAACATTGAACATAAACTTGATTTTTTTTCCTTTTGATATAATCAGGCAACTTAGCATTGGTAATCCAATACTTAGCTTTGGAAAAAAACTTATAATATTCTTTTGAACCATTTTTAATAAGTAAAGTATTTTTATCTTTAAATAAATGTTTTTTTTCTTCTTTATCTATAAATGACCAAACTAATTTATAATCTTTATATTTAGGATCTTTTAAAATTTCTTCATACATCGCTTTAGGACTATCTGAATAACTTCTTCCTCCAAATGATTCAAAAATAATTAGTTTACCATCAACACTATAAGAATGATAATAAAAACTATATTTTATACGTCCTTTTAAAGATAAAATTTTTCGTGCTAGTTTTCTAAGTCCAACATTTTTTTTCATTATATCTATTAAAGCTGCCTTTACTTTCATATTATTCTCCTTGATACCATTTTAAAATTAAATCGACAATTAATTTAGTTGAAGTTTCATCTTGAATTGTAAGATAACGATCTTTAAATTTTTTTAACTTTTTCATATCATATTTACCACTAGAAATACTTTTTAATAACTCTTTTTCATCAGTAAATACATACCCTTTCATTTCCTCAAACAAATCTATATTTAAACCATTATTTTTCTTATAAGTTTCATAATCAAATAAGAAATAATATGTTTTAACATCTAATATTAAAGCTTCAATAGAAACAGCTGAATAATCTGTAATTAAATAATCTACTAAAGAAAGAAGTTCTAATGATGAAAACTCAGGACAAGTAAATACTTTACTACGATCAAAATCTAATTTTTGATGACAATGTTCAATAATAATTAAATTGTACTTATCTAAATTAGTTGCGTCAATTAAATCTTGAGCTTTATCTTCTTTGGTTGTCCTAAAAGTTGGAGCATAAAGTATATTTTGTTTCCCATTTCCTAATTCTGGATAGGACTTTAAAATTCTTTTTTTAATATCATCCTTTTGGTGAAATAAATAATCAATTCGTGGTAATCCATAATTATAAAATTTTTCAATAGGATAACCAAATGCTTCTTTATAAAATTCACTAGTCACAGGTGATGTAGAAATTATAGCATCATAATTTTTATGCATTTTAAACCCTTTAGTATAACTTTTACTTCGTCCAGATACTTTACCTGCTGTTTGATAGCCAAATTTCTTAACAGCACCTAATGAATGCCATATTTGAAGGACCTTTAAACTTTTTTTATGTTTCAAAATACTAATTGTAGGAATATAGGTATCAACAACACAGACTTTCGAAGTTGCGATATGATACATTTGTTTATACATATATAAACAATATTTAATAGTATTTATAAATCCTTTCCCTCTTTTTTTACATAAAACAACAATTTTAATATCTTTATCTCTTCTTTTTATTTCATCAACTAACATATTAAAATCTAAAGATGGTTTATCTGTTTGCCAACTCAAAAAAGATATTTTGTTTTGGGTTTTAAACATTTTTAAGAAAAAATAAATTACTTTAAGATGAAAATTAAAAATTTTAATTACTAGTAGCATCATATCACCACATTTATTATACCATATATTTAGACAAATTTATCATTTATAAGGTTTTCGATTAATCTTTTTGTATTATTGTTATCATCAAAAGATACTATCTTTTTATATCTTTCTATATATTCTGAATTTTGACCTTGATTCATATTTTTAACAATCAAGTCTTTTAAATCCTCATATTTATAACTAATATCACCAAATATATTGTTTTCGTTTAATAATAATTTTCCCTTATACTCTAAAAGACATAAATCTTTGTCTTCAAAACAAAATATTACATTACTTCCCCTATAAAAAGCATCATAAGCAATCGATGAATAATCTGTTATTAAAAGTTTTGTTTCTCTTAAAACCTCATCATATATAGGATTTTTTAAAGTATATTTACTTAAATTAGAAAATTCATTTTTGATAAGAGGATGAGGTAAAAATATTACATCATCTAAATACTTTTTAGGAATTTGTTGTAGTATTTTTTCAACCATTTTATAATATCCTGTTTTAGTATAATCAATTCTTATTTGGTTATATTCCCAAGGTCGCCATGTTAACATTACAACTATTTTTTTAGGATCTTTAACAATTGAATTATGATCATACTTAGGAAGTCCACAAACATAAATTTCTTCCTCTTTAAAACCACCTTCACTTATAAAATGATCTTTTTCTACTAAAGAAGAAGTTACAATCCTTATTTTTTTAGCATGAAAATTATCTTTATTAAAGAAAGCTCTTTTTTCAGAATCTAATGATATCATATACATTATTCCATGTTGCAAAAATACATAGTTATAGTTTCCTTTTAAAAGTGAATTATTAACTTTTTTATTCGCAATCCTTAAATCAACTACATGGGTAGGCATTTCTGTACCTATTAGTGTTTTTTTTAGGAAAAAATATAAGTAATGTTTAAAAGTATATTTATAAATTATGTTTTTTAAATAGATTTTTGGTATTCTATCTATATAAATACTATCTTTATCAATCACAAAATAGATATTTTTAAACCCTTTTTTCATAAGTTCTTCAAATACAACTGAACCACTTTCTTCATATTTATAACTTTCTTTTTCAAATATCAATACCTTGTTTTTAACAATTACTAATTTTGATATAAACCAAGCTAAATTAATTTTAAACTGGTATTTAAAACTATCAGTTTTTAGTTTTTCTCTAATAGTTAAATTTAAAGAATTTCTTTTACCTTGACGAAAATAAAATACAAAATTGTTTTCAAAAGCTAATTTACTATTCTTACCCTTACCTTTTTTTAAATTAAACAAATTATAAACGATTGGTAATTTATTGTTATTAATAAGTAAATAAATAGGATTTTGAATAGGAAAATCTTTTATTTTAGAATAAGGTATATTTAATTTATAAACGTTAAAATAATAACTATAATTTTTATAAGTAATTAATTTAATACCTTTTTTAAAAAGAGTTTTAATATCAAACAAAATATCATTAATACTTATTTTTAAACTATCTACTTTTTCATTTTTATTAACCCTATAAATTGAAAAAGCAAATAAATTTAAACCATTTTTTATATACGAAATAGGAAATATATTAACACATATATTAGTTATTTTCATAAAATCATCCTTAAATAAATTTATCTTTTTTTAACATTCTTATTAAACGTTCAGTATTTTTATTGTCATGAAATGAAACAATCTTATTATATCTGTTTTTATATTTTGTCTTTTGTTTACCCATATAATTATCATTAAAAGCTTCTTTTAATTCCTTTTTGTTGTAACAAATATCTCCAAAAATATTGTTTTTATTAATCATTAGTTTAGTATTTTCACCATACATCTTAATAGTTTCATCTTTTTGTTCCCAATAAAATATTACTTTACATCCCCTATAAAAAGCATCATAAGCAATCGATGAATAATCTGTTATTAATAAATCTGTTTCTTTTAAAATATCATCATATTTAAAATTGTTTTTAAAATATTGATTTAGTTCAGTTTTAGAGTTTTTGACTGCTTCATTAAACAAAGGATGAGGAAGAACAATAATTTTATCATGAAATTTTTTAGGAATAGCACTTATAATATTCATAATCATTTCATAATATTTAGTCTTAGAAAAATCAATCCTTGCCATATTGTATTCCCATCGACGCCAAGTAGGCATTATAACTATTTTATCAGCGTTTTCATACCTAATATTACGATCATATTTAGGAAGTCCACAAATGTATAAATCATCCATTTCATAACCCCCTAAATCGATAAAATGGTTAGCTTCTAAAACTGATGAAACAACTGTTTTTGTATTATAGCCCTCTTTTTTATAAAAGCCAGTTCGAAGATTTGAGGATAAAGAAATCATATACATAACACCATGTTGTAAGAAGACATAATTTATATTTTTTTTATTTAATTTTCTTGTTGCATATTTATTAGCAATTCTCAAGTCAATGGAATGAGCTAGTGTTTCAGTACCTATAAATTTCTTACAACAAAAGAAATATAAATAATGTTTAAAACTACCTTTATAAATTAAATTAGTTTTATATTTGTCTTTTATATTATCAATAAATTGATAATTTTTTTCAAGAATGTAATAAACATTTTTATATTTTTTATCAATCAATTTTTCATATAAAACAGAAGCACTTTCTTCATATTTTGAGCTTTCTTTTTCAAATAATAAAATTGGATTTATAAAGAAACATATTTTAGATAATAAGTAAGCTAAAAATATTTTTCTTTGTTCTTTTTTACTATCTGTTTGATTAGTCTTTCTCACAGTTACATAAATAGCATTTTTAACAGATTGTCTAAAATAAAATGATGTATTTGTTTTTTTATGAATATAAATTGGTCCATTTTTGTATTTTCCTTTTTTAAAATTTATAAGATTATAACCAATTCCTATCGAAACATCTTCATCATCAACTGTAAAAAACAATTTATTTTGAATATCTAAATTCATAAGTGATTGAATATCAATTTTAACTTTATAAAAATTTATATAATAACCTTTTAAAAAAGGTATTCCTTTTTTAAATAAATACTTAGGTATATATTTATTATTATCGATTTTTACGAAAAATTGATTAATATTTTTAGCAATATTTTTTTTATTATAAATAAACATTGATAAAAAACCTATATAGTTTTTTTGCTTGAAAAATATTGGAAATATATTTGCTATATTTATTGCTTTTGTTAAATCGTTCATGTAATTCACAATCTTTCTATTAAATGACTAATTGTCACTTTTTAATTATATCATAAATTGTATTCCTAGGCAACCAACCTATATATTGTTAATATTAAAATCGTTATTTTTGTCAAAAAAAATATAGTTTTAAACTATATTAAATAAGTAATGGCGCCCACAATTGGATTCGAACCAACGACCTACCCCTTAGGAGGGGGTTGCTCTATCCATCTGAGCTATGTGGGCATACAAATATTTTAACATAAAAGTTAAAATATTATCTCATAAAATTAATAAATAAAATTAAATATAAATTTACCACATAACTGAATTTAGATTGATATTTTTTTCTAAACTCATTAAATCCTACTACTTTATCAACAATATTCACAATCCAACTTTCTAATGATTTGGGAATTGCTATATAAAATGGAAACATATGACCATGTATTATATCTTTTTGTTTATCATTGATATTAAAAATAGTAATAGAATTTTTAACTGCTTTTTTAGGATGGTTAAAAGTAGAAATAAACCTTTCTTTACTAGTTCTTTCATTAGGACTTATAAAAAAGTCGTGTAATAATCCTCCTCTAGCTACATCTTCATAACTCAAATGAAGTTTTTTAGCTATTTTATAGGAATAATATGAAACTTTCAAAGAATGTTCATATCTACTAACCCCATGATGTTCTGTATTTTTTATCACGTTGAAACTTGAATTACTGAGAATGTCAGAAACAAGTTCGTTGTAATCCAAATCGTTATTTATATTTTGCACGCTTCCACCTCAATTGTTATTCTTTACCTTTAATGGATAAGGGTTGACCTTTTGGTTGTATTTGAATGAAAGTATTTCCATCATTTACAACAATTTCTTCATTATCTAAATATCTATAAACTGTTTGCGAACTTCTGCTTTTCTTTTCCCAAGTAATAGGAACAGCATATCCATTAGTTATAAAATACCCTTTTCCTTTACCAATATTATCTAAATCTTGTCTTCCATAACTATCAAAACTACTATTACTAACTTTATAGACAATTATATTCTTAACAGTATACTGTTTATTCGTAATAGCATCGACATGTTTTTCCCCACTCATACTACGTAAATATACCTTTTTTTCTGGATCATATTCATAACTTGTCGTATGATAATCAGAATACTTTATTGTAATAACATCTGCTTTCTTACTACCTTCTCTTTTGTCATTATTAATAGGTCTTGCATTATATTTTAAAAGCAAATCTTTATTGGTATCTCTTAAATAACCATAACTTTTAGCTGTCTTAGTAATACCTTTTATACTAGTAAAAGCTGTATGTTCATAAGACTTATTTAAAGATGTATCACGCCAAAATCCACTATCATATAATCCATTTATATTATCTACTCCTAGACTAGCAATATCAGATTTAGCTCTATTACTCCAACCATAGTGAACATATATAGCATCGTTTTCTAAAGCATAATCTAAATAATAATGTCTAGAACTTCTAACAGATCCAATTTTAGCTGTATTTTGGTCTTTAAATAAAGCCATAATTCTTGTAATACCACCTTCAGCAATTATTTCATATGAAAGGTAAGCATCTTGTAGCCCTGCATGAGGCCAAGCAGCATGGTTATTGTTTATCATAACTGCTATAGGTCGTGATTTAGAATTCTCATCTACGATTTTAACTTTAGGCATAATTAGTTTACTAATACCACCACTATTAATTTGCTCTTTTACACTAGGAGGCATTAATTTATATATTTCAAATACAACTCCTAATATTAAGACAATTGATAAAATAAATAAAAATATCTTTTTCTTTTTTTTACTTCTTCTTTTCATCCCACACCATCCTTACCCATTATAATACATATTTACGTAAATTACAAATAAAATATGTAAATAATAAGTAAACAGAAAAGTTTTACCAATTTGACAAAACTTTTACTACAATATTTCATTTATGATATTAGGATTTTCTAGTACTTTAGCTAGAGTATCAATCTCTTCTTTGGTATTATAAAAGTACAAACTAATACGAACAGTATTTTTAATACCAAGTTCATCTTTAAGCATTTTAGCACAATGACTACCAGCTCTAACACAAATATGATATTTGTTTAGATAAATAGCTAAATCTTCAGCAAATATATCTTTGTAGTTTAAAGCAATTATTCCACTTTCACTATGTTCATTATAAATAATTAAATTAGGATTTTGTTTTAATTTGTATATTGCATAAGCTCTTAGAGCTTTTTCATACATATGAATTTCTTCCATTTTAATCTTATTTAAATATTTTATAACTTCACCAAACGCAATAACTCCTGCAATATTAGGTGTTCCTGCTTCTAATCTAGCAGGTAGGCTACTATATTCCCTGTTACCATCATAAGTAAAAGTAGCGTTCATTCCTCCCCCAAAAACAATGGGCTTCATCTGTTCTAAAAGATCTTTTTTACCATACAAGACTCCAACCCCAGTAGGACCTAACATCTTATGAGCAGAAAAAGCAAGAAAATCAACATCTAAACTAGTAACATCCATTTTCATATGAGCTACACTTTGAGCCCCATCCACTACAACTAAAATACCATTTTCATGAGCTAACTCAATTATTTCCTTGATTGGTCTAATATCCCCTACTACATTAGTAATATAAGCCATACTAATAACTTTAGTTTTCGAAGTTATTTTATTTCTAACATTATCTAAACTAACTTTATAATCATCATCTAAATCAACATAACTAATCTCTAAACCAATTTCATCCTTAAGTTCAAACCAAGGTAAGATATTAGACGCATGTTCAGCTTTAGTAAGTAAAACTTCATCACCTTTTTTCAAATGATGTCTAAAATATCCAAAAACTATTTTATTAAGTGAATCAGTTGTATTATTCGTAAAAACAATTTCACTTGTCATTTTAGCATTGATAAAATCTTTTACCAACATCCTAGTATTTTCATACATCTCATCTACCTTTAAACTTAAATCATAATCACCTCTATGCGCATTAGCACTATAATTTAAGTAATACTCATAAGTTTTATCAACTAAACATTTAGGTTTTAAAGTAGTAGCACCATTATCAAAATAAATTATCCCACTATCTAAAATGGGAAAATCATCACGATTCATATTTTCACCTCCAATATTTATCAATAATTTTAACTAAATCATCACTATCAGTTTTACTTAGTAAAAAACCTTTAATCAGTAAATGAACAGCTTCATTATAATCTATTCCTCTTGAAGTTAAATAAAACAAAGAATCATCATCTAACTTTCCAATATGAGCAGAATGACTAGCTGAAACCTCATTTTCATCGATAATTAAATTGGGATTTATATTACACCTATTACATGTAAGATTAACAATTTGATTTTTTTGATTGATAATACAATCTTTACTACCTTTATCAACTAACCCTGTAACATTAAAAGTAAGGGTTCCATTCTCTATATTTACCCCATGATTAACTATATTACTTACAGTATTACCTTTATTGTGATAGATCATAATATCGTATTTTTCATCATTTTTACTAACAGTTTTAAACGTATAATCAATCTTACTATTAAAACCATTTAGATTTACAATATCAACTTCCCTAATACTATCTACATCGTATACTTTTAAAACATCAAGATAACTATTATCTTCCAAATAGTATTTGTATTGAATTTTGTTTTTAACCCCAAATCTTACTTCATCTAAATTTAGACTAACATTAGACATTAAACTTATAAAAATATCTAATTTACTTTCTTTTTTACTATCATATACTATCTTTAAACTTGTATCCTTTAATACTTTTATTTTAATACTACTTACTGTAAAACTTTCACTTTTTTCAACAACTTTTAAATCAATACTATCATCTAAGTTAACTGATTTTATTACATCATCAGATACTATTATTTTATTCATTTTTTTCATTTTCCTTCATGATACAAGTACTATTAAAATTCTTAAAATTTTCATAACCATTTTTTTCAATTTCAGATACTAATTTATAATCCCCACTTTTTACAATTTTACCATCAATCATTATATGAACATGAGTTGGTTTAATGTAGTTTAAAAGCTTTTGGTAATGAGTGATTAATAACATACCTGGATTATATTCTTGATAGTAATCTAGAATATTTTCACTCACAACTTTTAGACTATCGATATCAAGACCAGAATCAATTTCATCTAGTAATACTAAACTAGGTTTTAATATATGCATCTGTAAAATCTCATTTTTTTTACGTTCTCCTCCTGAAAACCCACTATTTATAGATCGATGGATCATTTGTTTATCCATTTGTAGTTTAGCTACTGTTTTGTCCAAATCTTTGATAAACTTCATTAAATTAAACTCATCTTTTTGTTTATTATGCAAAGCTGTCCTTAAAAAATCAGCATTACTAACCCCCTCTATTTCAAGAGGCATTTGCATAGCTAAAAAAATTCCCAACAAAGCTCTATCACAAACAGGCATATCGTTTAATAGTTTACCATTATAATACATCTTACCACTTAAAATTTTATACCTAAAATCACCCATAATAACCTTAGAAAGAGTTGATTTACCTGCTCCATTAGGTCCCATAATCGCATGGATTTCCCCTTTATTTATAGTTAAATTGAAATCTTTTAATACTACCTTATCTTCTATTTGAACAGTTAAATTTTCGATTTTTAAAGTTTGCATAAATATCACCATTAATATTTTATCAAAAAATTCTTTTTTTTTCTATAAAATTACAAGATTATGTTTAAAATAACAATAAAAGTTCATAATAAAAATAGAATATTCGCAGATATTCACCAAAAAAGAGTTTATCTCTTTTTTTGTTTTTGATATAATATTATAGGAGGGATAAAAATGGATTGTTTATTTTGTAAAATAGCTAATAAAGAAATTGATTCATACAAATTGTATGAAGATGATATCGTAGTTGCCCTATTAGATGCTTATCCTGATAGTTCAGGACATACACTAATAATACCTAAAAAACATTATATGGATATTGATGATATTGATGATGAAACCTTACTCCATATTATGCAAGTATGTAGAAAAATCAAAAAAATGTTAGAAAAAAAATTAGACATAGCAGGTCTAACTTTAATTCAAAATAATGGAGAGGTCCAAGAAATAAAACATTTTCATCTACATTTAAAACCATATTATAGTGATAATAGACCTATTTTAAAGGCAGAAGAAGTATATCATAAGATAATGGAAATAAGTGGCTAACACTTATTTTTTAAATACGCAATTAACTTAGATTTTAACTCATCTATTTCTTTAGGACTCATAAATAAGTATACTGTATTTTCTAAATCCTTAAAATCATCAATACTATCATTTACTATTTTTCCATTAGTTAAATTTTCTAAAATGATATTAGAAGTAACTAAAGGATAATCCTCTTGTTTTTCTCTAGCTGAATATATATCTAGAAGATAGACTCTATCAGCTTTGTTTAAACAACTAGCTAAAGCATCTTTAAATTCAAGAGTTCTTGTATATGTATGGGGTTGAAAGATCGCAACAATTTTTTTATTGGGATATTTTTGTCTAGCAGCTTCAATGGTTGCGTTAACTTCTACAGGATGATGAGCATAATCATCGACAATTACATTACTTCCAATTGTAATTTCTTCAAAACGTCTTTTAGCCCCTTTAAATTTTTCAATAAAATTACCAACTGTTTTAGCATCTATTCCTTCATAGTAACAAACACTTATAACAGCTAAAGTATCTAAAATGATATGTTTACCACATAAATTTATATTAAAACTTCCATAATAGTTTCCTTTAATATAGACATCAAAACTACTACCATAACTATTACACTTAATATTTTTAGCCACTATATCATTACTTTCAGCAAACCCATAATAAACTTTATTTTGTAAATTTAACTTATGAGTATAAGGATCATCACCACAAGCAATAACCATTTTTTTAGCTTTACTAGCATACTCTTGGTATGCACTTATTACATCATCGATATCTTTGTAATAATCAACATGATCTAGATCAATATTTGTAATAACAGCATAAGTAGGACTATAAGCTAAAAAGTTACGACGATATTCACAAGCTTCTAAAATAAACAACTTGTTTTCACGTGAAGCATGACCAGTTCCATCCCCTATTAAATAGTTAGCTCCAACAATATTATCTAAAACATAAGAAAGCATAGAAGTAGTTGTGGTTTTACCATGACATCCAGCAATAGTAATTGAAGAAAACATATTAGTAAGTCTACCTAACATTTCGTTGTATTCAATTACTTCTACTTTTAACTGTAAAGCTTTTTTAACCTCGCTATGATCTAGACTAACAGCACTACTTCTAACAACTATTGTATTTTCATCAATTTCATCATTTTCTTCATGGTATATTTTTATACCCCTTTTGATAAGTTCATCTTCAGTAAATTGATGATGAACTTCATCATCATATCCTACTACCTTATAACCTAAATCATGTAATATTAAAGCAAGCGCGGAAAGTCCAGCCCCCTTTATTCCAATCAAATAATACTTCATTTTAAAACCTTCCTTCTAACCCAAGAAATTTATAAGTAATGGTCCTAATATCATAAGTAAAATCAAAGGTACTATAAATATAACTGATATGATACTTACTTTATTAGGAATTTTATTAATTTGTCCTTTTATTTCTAAGATCTGTTTATCTCTTAAAAAATCTATTTGATTATACATGGTATCTAGAATACTATTACCAAAAATATTAGTTTGCGTAATATTTAAAATAATATTATTTATCGTTTCAGATGGAATTCTTTTCTTCATATCTTCTAAAGCTTCAATTAAAGATTTACCAAATTTAACCTCAAACAAAGCTTTTTTAAATTCATTAGATATTTCAGAATCAACGTTAAAAATAGTTATTTCTAATGAGTTTTCCAAATTTCTTCCAGATTCCAAAGTAAGAGTTAATATCTCAAAGAAATGAAGAGCTTCGTAATCTAATTTACGACCTCTTTTTTTAATATTATATTCAATTAAAACGTAATAAAACAAATAATAATATAATAATGTTACAACAGGAGCATAAAAGTAACCAACACTTGTTGTATACATTACAATTATAAAGACAATTATGGTAGAAATCAAGCGAATATTCATAAAAGTTATCGCATCTAATTTGAATTTATCGCCTAGTAAAGCTATTTTATCTTCGATTTTTTTGATATCTTTTTCACGATATATTTTTCTAATTATTCTGCTTTGACTTTTCATAACTACATCCTCACTTTCATAATTTTACGTACACTTATAATATAAACTATATATAAACATATAATAAGCCAACTTATAATTAAACCTAATTTTGTAGTATAAAGTGGAACAAAATAAGTAGGATTTATCAAAAGTATAAATATGATAAACAAAATTGGAACTAAAAATAAAATATAGACGATTATTCTTGAACTACCAGTTAATGAATTAAGTTCAATTTGAAGTTTCTTTTTATTGAACAAAGATCTTTCAATAGAAGAAAATACTTTAATAATATTTCCTCCTGTTTTGTTTAAAATTGAAAGAGAAGCTGTAAGATAAGTTACTTCTTTTAGTTTTATTCTACTTGCGAATCTACTAAACACAACATCTATTTCCAAACCAAAACTAAGTTCCATATGCATTTTTTTAAACTCTTCTTTAATAGGTCCATCAAGTTCTGTAGTAACTAAAGAAATAGCTTGAGTGATACTACGTCCTGATTTAAAAGCATTGTTCATAATGATAATTGCTTGAAGTAAATCGTTTTCAATTTTTTTAAGATAGATTCGGTATTTAGATGCATAGATAATATCTAGGATAAAGAAACCTAAAAAGAAAGGAAAAATAATTTCATAGATACTTAATAGTTCATATTGAATTGTTTTTGAAAAAACAGCTATCAAAATAAAGATAAATGATACTATAAACTTAGTAGAGACAAAGTCTAATCCTGATTTATATGATTTATTAACTGTATTTATATATTTTTCATATCTTTTACTATATTTAGTAATAAAGACAGATTTAGAAAGAATTTTACTTAACTTAGAAACTACTTTGTAGTAATATTTATACAAGTTATCAAATAGTGATGGGGTATTATCTTTTAAAGGTTCAATACCATATTTAGCTATTCTTTTTTCTAAACCAACACTTCTTCTATATATAACAAGTAAAAACAAGAAAATTAATAACACAAAGATAATTATAGTTTGAACCATCATCAAACTAAATTCATTACTTTTTAAAACATTGATAGCTACTGTTTTACTAGTTGTATTACCTGCTTCATCACTTACAGTATAAACTAGTTTTTTTATCCCAGGGGTAGTTAAATCTAACTGATCAACATTAGTAACAACCTTAGATAAAATATCCCCATCTAAGTTATCAGTAGCTTTAACTCCATCTAAGACACTTAGTTTATCCCCAACATGCATTTCTAAAGCTTCTTGTCCAACATCTAAGATAGGACTATCTTTATCAAGATTATAAATACCACTTTCGTATTTTTTAGTTATTCCCTTTTCATTATAAGTTATTACTTCAATTGACCATTTACCAGTTTCAGTTAAATTAATGGTTGTTTTTGAATTACCATCAATGTAATAATAATCAGCATACTGTCCATCTTTACTAACTCGATATTGGTAATTAGTAACATCTTTTTCAGGCGTGAAAATAACACTAATATCTAAATTAGTTGGTTGTTTTATTTCCTTAATGCTTAATCCCTTTTGCATATTCCACCTCTATTTAAAAATATCACTTAAATCATCAATACCCCTTGAAACTATTGTTTTATATACTTTTGGAACATATTTATACATAATAAATTCTCCATAAACATCCCCATTTTCCAAAACACCCTTTTGATTATAAGCAAATATCTCTTTTAACATAATAGCGTCATCTTTAAATCCAACGACTTCTGAAATACTTGTAATTTTACGTCTTCCATCAGACAATCTTTCAATATTAACAACAATGTCAATAGCGTTTTCAATATATTCACGAATAGCTTTAATAGGTATTTCCATTCCTGCCATTAAAACCATTGTTTCTAGTCTATTTAAAGCATCAATTGGACTATTAGCGTGCATAGTAGTTAAAGATCCACTATGTCCTGTATTCATTGATTGCAACATATCAAATGCTTCTTTACCACGTACTTCTCCAACGATTATTCTATCAGGACGCATTCTAAGGGAGTTGATAACTAAATCTCTTATTGTTACTTCTCCTTCGCCTTCATAGTTAACAAGTCTAGTTTCCAAAGATATAACGTGTTTTTGTTTTAGTTTTAACTCTGCTGCATCTTCGATAGTAATAATACGTTCATCATGATTGATAAAACTAGATAAAACGTTTAGTAAGGTAGTTTTACCACTACCAGTACCACCACATATAATTATGTTTAGTTTAGCATGTACACAAGCTTCTAGAAATCTAGCCATATAAGGAGTTAAAGCTCCTGTACGTAAAAAGTCTTCAATGTTAGCTAGTTCTTCTTTGAATTTTCTAATGGTTAAAACAGGTCCATTTAATGATAATGGTGGAATAACAGCATTTAATCTAGATCCATCAACTAATCTTGCATCTACCATGGGATTAGCTGTATCAATGGTTCTTCCTAAAGGTTGAATCATTCTTTGAACAGTTCTAATGATATGATCGTCGTTGATAAATGAAATACTAGTATCTTGAATAACTTTACCATCGATTTCAACGTATATTTCTTCTGGACCATTGACCATTATTTCAGTTATGTTTTTATCGTCTAAAAGTTCTGTTATAGGTCCAAAACCATTGATTTCATTATCAATTAAGTTATAGATATAACTTCTTTCGATATTAGATAAGTCATACCCTTCTAAGGTTTTATCGATTTCACTTTTAACAAATTCATCCATAGTATCAACGTTAGTTATATTGTTGTCGATTAAGTTTTGGATAATAATATTTCTAAGATTATCTAGTAATTCTTTGTTTTTAAAAGCATCATAATCATTTACCAATTCTGGTATTGCTTCTTTTACTTCTACATTAAATTCCTCAACAAATTTCTTAGCCATTAATAACACCCATTTTCTATTTCTTTAATATATCATCTATTATGTCATTATAAGTTTTTATTACCTTAGAATGCATTTTTTGAATCTTAGGATCCAATGTAATTATCTTACCATCTATTACATAACGATTAATGTTTTTCAAGTTAAAACTATTTGGGATAATATAATCAATATTACTTTTGATAATGTTTTTAATATCATAGTTATTAAAGTAATGATTTAGTTTATTTATAGATTCATTTAAAACTATTTTATAGTTATCTTTTTCCATATCTTTTAAAATTGATACCATTGATTTCATATTTTTTAAATCGATTGGATCATTACTTATTAGGTATATGATTTCATCTACATAATCCATTGTGATTAAGTTGATTTCGTTTAACAAGTGATTTGTATCGATTAAGATAACATCGTATTTCATTGAACACTTACTTAAAATAACACTTAGGTATTTACCATTTATTTTACTTGCGAATCTTGGATCTTTAGGTGATGGTATAACATCTATGTATTCGTTATATTTAACAACGTAATTTTCGATATTAGTAAACCTATTATTGTACATATCATCAACTAATTTAGTAACCTTATCGAGCTTATTACTAAAGTCAACAACATTATCTTCATAAGACTTACGACTGGTTTTCTCTTTTTCGAAATCATTAAATAACGAATCCAAATAATCGAGCATCGTCTTAAGTTCAAACATACACTCTTCGAGATTTAAGAC
>CANQER010000006.1 GCA_947595415.1 uncultured Bacilli bacterium | reverse complement strand
TAGCATATATTGGTTTGCTAACGATTTCTAGATTTAATTCTGGTACGTCGTTAACTGGAGCTGTTACATTATCATATGAATAATCAGCTGTAACAGTATCTGTAGATTGAGAACTTAATGTGAAGCTGATATTACCAGTTTCATAATCAATTGTTCCATCTGTTGATAAACCTTCTGATTTAAGTTTTCCTTCTCCATCATCCGTGATAACTACTGTTCCTGATTTAATAACTACTGAACCAGGAATTACTGGAGTCCAAGCTAATGAAGTTACATCTGGAGTTGTTTTTCCACTATCAGCTATGAATTCTTCTTCGATTACACTTGATCCATATTGTGGATGTGTGAAAGGTCCACCTAAAACTGAATTAACAGTTTGTCCATTTACTACTTCACCTTTGTTTGATCCATAAACGAATTTCTTATAGTTGATCATTGCAGCCATTGTATCAATAGCTTGTTCTGAAACTATATCTGGTATAATTGATACTGGTTGAGTTACCTTAAGCATGTCTATAGCATGTCTTTTGTCATTTTTCTTACATATAAATCGTTTCCATTTATATTCTATATGTTACCATATAGATGAGACTATATCATATACTTAATAACTTTTATATATTAAGTACCCCACCACTTGGATTCTACTTAGAATCTACTCTACTTGCTTCTTCAGTAATTGTATTTCAACTAATTACCTATGCTTTTGATAGTCGTTGCTCTTTCTAATAAGATATCCCTTATTAGCTTAGATCATGATTGTCTTAAAGTTCTGTTTCTTTAAGGTTTTCCATGAATTCAATGGGTTTATTTGGATTTATTTTAGGAACTCCAGGTCCACTACAAATTGTATGCTATAGAAGGAAATTTGTTAGTTAATGGACCAATTCCTTGTACTTGAGTTGCTTCAAGTAAACCTTTTGTATTTTCAATTGTTGTAGCTAAAGAAACTTTTGATTCATATTTCATATCTTCTAAACCAAATGCTTCTTTTACTTCGTTGATTTCTTTTTTATAAGATTCAACTAATCTTTGTTTTTTAGCACTTTTTAAAAATATTTCTGCCATTTTGATTTCCTCCTTAATAATATTTAAACTTTATTTTCAATGTACAATTTGTACTTAGGCTTATTTTTGTTTCTTTACAACATTAGCCATCTTCTTTAATTTTTGAACTTCAGGATCACTACTTTCAACTTCCTCTGTAACTTTAAACTTATTCTCTTTTAGTAATGAACTTACATCAAATGAAATGTTATTTAAAGAATTCTTAAGTTCTATTGCTTCATCAATTTCTTTATCAGCTTCTTTTACATTATAATTTTCTTTTAAAGAACTTCTAATTTTAGAAGCATCAATCAAATTATCTTTAGCTCTAGCTGTTATATAAGCTTCTTTAGTTTGTTTTAGTTCATTTACTAAATCTGAATTTTGTTTAGTACTTTCAGTAAGTTTAGTAGTTAATCTTTTGATCTCATCATTTAAAGAATTAACTTCAATTTCTTTAACTTTTAAAGCTTCTGAAATTTGTTTATTAGTTTGAGTTGATTTGTTTAACTCTTCTTCTAGTTTATATTGATTTGCTAATAGATTAGCTTTTTCTTCTTTAACCATATTAAAATCTTTTTCTAATTTACTAATAACTCTTTTATTGTTACTATTAGAATCTAATGACTCTTTTAGATTAGATCTTAATTTATCTTTTCCTTCTTTAATTTGTGTGGCCATTTTCTTAGTGTTTTCAAGTTCTTCAGTTAATGAAGTAACCTTATCATTAAGTATAGCTATCTCTTTATCTTTATTAGAAATTTCCTCATTTAAATTTGAAGTTTTATTTTCTAATATAGATTTAAGATATTTATTAGAAGTTTCATATCCAGCTAAATCATCTAAAAACTGATCTTTTTCATTAGCACAATCTTCTAGCTTTTTATTCAATTGTTCATTTACAATCCTTGTCTCTTTTAATTCTTTTACGACATTGATTGAATGTGATTTCATCATATTACAAAGAGATTCTAACTCTTTTACCTTAGTATTGCTAACGGATAATTCCTCTTCTAATTGAGAAATTACTTCTGATGAAACATCTATATTATCTTCACTTTCTTGTCCTGGTGTGATATCTTCACCACCAAGTGAAGGTGTTAACGATTCTTGGATAATAATACCATTTTCATTTGCATATTCTACAAGTTCTTTAACTTGGGATTGTGTTTTAGCTTCTTTGATTTCTTTCTTAAAAGCTTCTGTAATTATATCCTGATGTTTAGATTCTACCAAAGATAATCTTGCTTTTTTTACTGCTGGTAAAGCTACAACATCAAATGTTTCTAGATAGAAAGTTTCAGGAACAATTTCATTTCCTTCAGTTTTTAAACTTGTAACTTCTTCCCCAGATCCCCTTGAAGAAATTCCAACTTTTACACCAGCATCAATAAATGTTTTTAGTATTCTTCCAAAAGGTGTATCAAGAATATCTGCTTCTCCCATAACTACTTGGTTTTTATCATCAATATCAAGTTTAGTTACAACAATAGCAGCTCTTTCTTGTAAAACTTCTAGACGTTCTGTTGGATGATCTAATTCACCAAACATAGTTCTAGTTTCAAGTTTTTCTTTTACATCTTCATTATTTAAAGCATGTTCCCAACATTCTCTACTATATAATCTACCATTTCTTGTAGGATTTTTCATATCAGCAAATATGCCTTTTAATGTACCTAAAATACCTTTATATTTTGGTTTACTATCATCTATTAAATCTAATGTATTATTTGAATTTGTAATTTCAATGTTTTCTTCTTCCATAATTCACCTTCTTATTTAATTTCTTTGATAGTTTTCTTTATATTAGTTTATTCTTATCCTAAGTTATTTGTATACTATTATCAAATATAGTTTATTATAGAATTAAAAAAAGTAGACTCTGATTAGAGTCTACAATAGTTTATTTTTAAATTAAATGAGATTATTCAATACTTAATTCTTTAGATTTTAGTTCATAATATTTATTTCTTAGTCCTTCTAATGAACCATCATTTCTTAATTCTTTAAATATTAAATTAGAAATTGAAGCTTCTCCTTCTTTTGCTAAACCTGTTTTTCTTTGCATATAAATAGAATTGATTGTATCTTCTATTAATTGAATATCATCACTTTGCATTACTTCATTTATTTTTCTTCTAGCTTCTTTTAATCCTTTAGAATAGTCTGGAATTTCTAACTTAACTTTTTCAGGTTCTTTTACCCATTCATTATTTAATACTGAATAAATACCATTGGTAGCATTACCAGCTTTTACATCTTCAATATAAAGTTCTACTGGAATTCCTTCTATACTTAAATCATATTTATCATTGAATGAATTCTTTTTATCATTATAAATAGATTGAAGAATAGTATCATCAATATAGTTTAAATCAAAATTTACTATAATATGAAGATCAACATCAGATTTTCCTTCTTGATAGTTATAAGCAACATTTGAACCAACTAATTGGATATCTATTACTGATAATGTTAAAGGAGCAATAAAAGCTAAGAATTCTTCTGCAATTTCTTGCAACTTAAATAATACATCTTGTTTTAATTTATTAGTTTTTAAATCAAATAATTTTGGATTCAATGTATCATGTTGTTCATAGTCTTCTTTTATAATTCTAATCATTATTTTCCTCCTTTATAAAAATTCCACCTGTCCTTTTAATATAATCTTTATATCTTTCTTGTATTTGCATAACCATTTCAGGATCTTTCCAAAGTTTTGGATAAAATGTATATTGTGCATTATAACCAAGATCTAATTGATCTACTAGTACTGGAGATAAAGATTTATGTACTTCTTTAGATAATAGTACTATTTCTTGAGCATCTAATATTTTCTTTGCTTGTTGTCTTTCTATTGTAGTTCTATATATGTAATTACCATAGTTCTTTGCTTCTTCTTCAGATCTAGTCCAATACATTCCTGTACCAAAATCTTTAGCACCTAATGTTTTAGTTGATTTAATATATCTATCTGCTTCTTCTTTGTTATCTGCAAGAATTCCCCTATAAATAGTAATTCTTTCAGTAGGATCTTCTTCCTCTGTAACAATATTTTCATCAGGATTTTCTTCTCTTAATATATCTAGACCAGTTATTATTTCAAAATTATCAGATTTATATTCATTTCCCCAACACCACCTTGATTTCCATGTCCTAGCCCATTGTAAAGTTTTAAATACTCTAGCATGCTCTAAATCAACTAATCTATGTGCTGGTTCTCCAATATATTTAGATTTATCTTTCTTTAATCTAATATAATAATGATCTTTTATTAAATTAGCAAATCTTTGATCAACTGCCTCTTTAATAACTCTTATCATAATTTTACCCTCTTTCCCATCTGTTAAAAAGTAAATTATATTTATACTTCTTTTTATTAGATTTATTTGGGATTACTTTATTTTCCCTATGAATATTAAGTTCTTTATTTCTTTTATAAAATTGATATTCTGAAATACCTAAATCTTTCATTATATCATTTCTATTTTCATTATTTTTAATATAATGTTCATTCATATATTCAATATATTCTTCATCACTTAACATCTTCATAATTATTCCTCAAATCTATCTGTAGTAATAGTACCTTTTTCATAATCTACATAATAATCAAAAGTATCACCAGTTCCTACATCTTTATTTTCAATTGTAATTGTTGTTGATAGAGTTTTAGTTCCATCTTCTGCCATTGCTGTTATCATATATGTTCCTTCTTTTAAAACATATAACCAAACAGATTCTGTTTTAGATTTTCCTCTCCAAAATGGAGAAATACTTCTATCTAAATGTTCTTTATTTTTAATTATGATTGAACCTAAATGTTCTAAATCATCATATACTTTTATACCCTTCTTTTCTGGGCTTACAAATGATGGACAAATTTCAGGCCAAGTCCAATTTGGATCTTTTTCATCATCTGGGTTAGGGATTACTCCTGGATCTACATCATCTGAAGTATCTTTAATAATTATTGAGAAACTTGATGAGATATAATCATTTGTTTGAGTTTCTCTTGAATAATATAAGAATAGTCCTTTACCAACATCTAAAGCACCTTTAACTGGTTCTCCTGTAAGATTCTTTGCTGTTATTCCTTCTGGATTTACTGCAACATTTGTTAAACCAATTGATTTTAAATATGAAACTATACTTGCTGCCATTTCAGAATTTACATCAATTGGAACTAATGATTCATATTTTTTATTATTTGATAAATCAATTGTAATTGAGAAATTAGTCCCATCATTTACTAATTTTATGTAATTACTTGGAATTGATACAACTGTTAAATCTGGAGTATTAATTGAGATATTAGTTTCAACCATTTTAACAATTGATAAATCATTTAATAAATATGTAGCCATTAATTCTTCTAATTCTTTAACGACAGAATCTAAGTTTGTTGATTGATAAATAGATCCTTCTTCCATATAATAGGAATATCTATTTATATATTCATCACTTTCTCTATTTCTAATAAGTATTCTATACATTATATTTCCTCCTTAATAATATATAATTTTACAATTCTTTGTTAATATTAGTTTATGAAACAAAAAGGATAAAATAATAGAGTGATCTTAAAACTAGAACCACTCTAAATTTATATTAAAGAAAAAATATGGAAAAGCGAAATTATTTATTTGTTTTCTTAGCAGTATTAGTTGTTGTCCAACCTTCTTTAAAGCCTTTAACTGCTGCTTCAATTAAGATTGTAGCTTCTGCTTCTGTTATCTTAATTCCTTTTTGATTTAACCATTCTATTGATGTTTCAAGAGCCTTTTGTAATTTTTCTTTACCATCTAATGTTTCATAGACTTGTTGTACATATTTAACTGTATCTTCAATTACTGCTCTTTTTGTTTCAGTATTGATTTTTTCATCAAATTTTGCTTTTACTCTTACTGCTAAATATCCAAAAATTGCTGTCACTATTGTAATTACATAAGGCATAATAGCAGTTACTAATTGATTTACATTTTCCATGATAACTTCCTCCTCTTAGAAAATTATATTATTTTATTTTTCCTGATGCAAGTTGATTTACATAGTTTTGTACTTCTGAATAATTATATCCCATAGATTCTACTTTTTTCTTTCTTTCATTTCCAGTACCATATTTACCATTATACCAGATTTCTTTAGCTATATCTAAGGCTGATTTTGATGAATTTGAATTAGTTGAACTAGATCCACTTTTTCCAACCCCCTGGTTAACTAAATTTTGAATATGAGAAGCATTATATCCAGCTTGAGTTAATTTATAAATTCTATCAGCTCCTGTTCCCCATTTACCTGCCCAAACTTCAGCACATATTTCTTCATCTGATTTTAATGTTGGTTTATATTGACTAGGAATTTGTAATACTTGTCCTTTAAATATTGTATATGGACTATGAATTTCATTTAAACTTGCAATATCTTTCCAGTTAACTCCAAATTTTTCTCCAATTACTGATAAACAATCTCCAGCTTTAACAGTATATGTAGTTCCAGTAGTTGATGGAGTTGGGTTTGGTGCTGGTTGACTAGAATCAACTATACATCCATCATTTGTCCATCCTAAATTTCCATTATCTAGTAAATAAGGATTTTTAGCTCCTTCTATAATTCTTGTAATTGTTCCACTAGTTCTTGATGGAGTTAATCTATTTGTTGATGTTGATGAAACAAATATACCTGTAATTGTTACTACATCTCCAACATGTCTACCACCTGCTATTGGTGATGGGGCTGGAGCTGGAGTAGGTTCTGTTCCACTTGCTATTCTTGCATTAACTTGTTCTGTTATCCAAGCTAATTTTGAAGCTAAATATGGTCCAGGACATGTTGTATTAGCAAACATATCATGTCTTGTTATTGTTCCTTTTGAAGTTCCATCATAAACATAATGTGTTGTATTTGGATTTCTTTTTTGAACATCTACCATTAAATCTATTAATCTATTTATAGCTCTATCTGATACATGCCATTCTCCACCATTTTGATCATTTGCTACTTCATAAGTAATAGCTTGATGATCATTAGATGGTGAACTTGATGTCCAAGCTCTTGATTCCTCTGGAACTATTCCAACTATTTTTCCATCATTTCCTATACCATAGTTACAAGAAGCATTTCTTGATGGATTTTGGAATATCCTAGCAATTTGTGCAGCTGTTAAAACTCCAGCTGTATGGTGTGGTGTTTGTTTATATATTTTATTAGTTCTCTTAGCAGTATAATTTGATTTATCTGCTTCCATTATCATATCACATAAAGGTGAAAATGTTCCCATTAATCTTCATCTCCTTTCTGATTTTCCATCTCAGCTAACATTTCTGGTGTTAGTTCGATATCTCCTACTTCTTCATCATGTATTATTTCATTTTCAGTTTGTAATACTTGATCTTTTTCGTCCATAATCAAAACCTCCTTTTATATTTATAGTTTAATTTCTAAATAAAATTAACTACCAAAATCATCAAAATTTTTATTTAAGATATTGTTATTATAATTATTTTTAGGATTCTCTTCTTGTTTAGTTTCCTTTGGTTCTATTATTTTTGAACCCCTAGTTTTTTCATCCAATTCTTCTAAATCTTTATTTATTGGAACGTCTGGAAATTCATAATGGGCTTGTTCATTTATTCTTGGTTCATTTGGACTATCTAATGTTCCTTTAGAAGTTACATCCATCTTGTCTATATTTAAATTAGTATAATCATTATCTTCTTGGATTGTTTTATATACAGGAGCTAATCTTACTGTCCAACAATCTGGATATTCTAATATAGAAGATATTGCTGTTACTTCAAAAACCCTTGAATCAACTATAGTACCAACTGGTGGAATTATAAATCTAGAATATCTTTGAAGGTTTGGAGTATCATAAGGAACTTGAGCTACTACTGGTTTTTGTTCACCTATTTCTACTGTCCAACCATGTTTCTTCAAAGTATCTTGAGTAGGGTTTTCCATAAATATAATATCTAATTGCATAGGATTTGACATAGGCATATTTGGTTCAGAATGAATAGTCTTTTGATCTCCTAGTGGATATTGATATCCTACTTTCCAACCTACCAATTTAGCCATTTCACAAAACCAAGTACGAAATTGTTTACTATCTTCATCAGTAAGTAGTCCCATTTTATTACCTCCTATTTATTTTTAGTAATTTCTATAGTTTCTTCTCCTTTTGCTACTAATTTATAATAGATTTCATGTTCATCTTCTCCATCATAAATATCAATTGTTCTACCATCATCATCTTCTACATCATGAGAATAATATTGAGTTACTGTAGTAAATCCTGATAAAGAATCATCTTCTAAAACTACTTCAGAAGTAAATCCATCAAAAATATCATGTAATACTTCATCATCAAAATTTTTACCTAATTCAATAATAGTTATACATGTATCATAATCTATATCTACAACAACTTTTCTTACTGAATTATAAACTTCTCTATATTCATCATCAAAGTTATAATTCTTCATGTATTTGAATAAACTATCTGAAATTTTTGTATTATCAATTTCATTTATTGAATCAATTATGTCATAAGAATCTAACCCAGTTTCTTGTTCACTTGGATCAAATTCAAAATCAACTCCTTGTTTTATTGTTAACTTAACAGCATTATCTTCTGTTAATATTTTTGGTCCACTTTCAACATCTTCATCTAAATCTTCTGGAGTTAGATCTTTATTATTTAACCATTTAATTGCTTTTTCTTTAGTAGAAAATTCTTCAGTCCAAGCATCTCCACTTTCATTATCAATAGCTACCCAAACATCTTCATCTTGTAAATAAAATTTACCTCTATTTTCTGGAAATTCTCTATTGTCAATAATTCGATCAGCCTCTTCTTGAGATATCCCTTTTGCATCTATAGATTCTACTTTAATCATCTATAATTACCTCCTTGAATATATTTAATTATTTAAGTTTAATTATTACCTTTCCTTTTTCTGGTTTACTAATTACTATTCCAATTACATCAATGTAATCATCAAGTCCTGTCAAACATTTAACTGTACCATCTACTTCTGATACAACTAAATCTCCAGGTTCTAATAATTCATCTGATGTATTTACAGTAGCTAAACCATTTATTTCTACTAATACATTATCATCTTTTACTTCAGTACAAACCCCAATAACTTTGTATGTATCTGTTTCATTAGATACTTTATTTACTTTACTATTTGAATCAATACATACTAAATCTCCAGGATTTATTTTCTTAGAAGTTTCAGAAAGTTTAAACTGCTCTACAATCATAACTTAACCTCCTTACTAATATTAGTTTATCTAAAAAGGTACTATTAAGAAGAATTATATGAGAATTTAACTATCTAAAGTTTAGAATTTAAAACAATACCATCATCATAAATTGAAACAAATCCTTTATCTGTTATATTTTCAAGAGATTCATTATCTAAAATATGTTTTCTAGTTTTCATATTATACCAATGTAATCTTGGTTCTTCTTGAGAAATATTGTAATTACATATAGTCTTTATGACAAGTAGGTGGAATAAATTCTTTTCCACAAATTATACATACTTTTATTTTAGGTTTCTCTCGACAAGAAGAGCAAATTACATTGCCCTTCTCATTAAATTCTTTTCCACAGATTTGACATATTTTAATATATCTACAATCAAAACAATATTTATCATGTCTGTTTTTAGTTTGAAATTGTTTATTACATTTTTGACAAATTCTTAAATAAAATTCTTTCTTCATTACATAACCTCTTATATTTATATTTTATAAATATAGTTATTACATAATACAGAATTTCATATATAAAAACCAAATTAAAAATCTATAATACCAAATTTTATTACCAAACGTATATTTTGTGAAAAATGCTAAACCCCTTTAATTATATACTGCTCCGCCATGATTTTCGCCCTGGTGCCAATGTTAAATCATTATCAATATAAACAGGCCCCGTAATAAATAATTGGCCTTTATCATCAATATATATCTTTTGTTTCTGCCCTTTATCATTTTCTAAGGTAATACTAGCATTCTTACCTTTTAAATATAAATCTCCAGGAGTTACTTCACTATATCTAGATCCATCAGAATTTTCCCATCTAGATCTTGGTCTATTTGAAGCTGCTCCTTCTTTTCCCTTTAATAATTGGCCATCTTCATCAAAAGTTTGAGTTACTTTGTCATTATCTAATTGCCATGAATCTTCGTTTAAATATGTAGTAGATCCATCCCTACCAAAATATAATGTTTGATCCATAGTAACATCTTTCTTAAATTCTACTCTATCTTCAAATACTGTTCTTTCTAATCCCGTTATAGTTAATCTATCTTTTTCAGGATTATAATCAAACTTTGCCTCTCCTAAGAACATTTGTAAATCATTCTTGTCAATTGTAAAATCAATAATTTGTTCATTTAGTGGATTTGACAAAGTCCAATGGTTTGTAGTTAATTGAGCAGATAAATGATTAGAACCATTTACCATCATTGTTATTTGTTTGTCTGAATTGATAATTGTCTCATCCTTTGAATCTAGATGTAATGTAGAATTTGAATATAAATGTAACCAGTTTTCTGGATCACAAATATAAAGTTTACCCCTATCCTCATTATTATATCTAAATTGTAATGTAGAATTTCTTGGAGCATTCTCATCATCAATCCATCCTAATAATTCATGACCAAATAATTGTTTTTCTGAAGATAATAATTGCCATAATGAATAATTATCTGTCTCAGCTTGAATGTGAATTCCAGGATCTTTGTTACCCAATGAAGGATCTTCTAAACTATCAGGATCATCTCCTTGAATTCTTCCTGGTAAGAAGTCTATTGCTCCATATTCAACATCTCCTTCTTTTGATACATACCAATCAGGAACCATATCAGCCCATTGTTGTAATGTTAAAAATTCAATATCTGGATGTTTTGGATCACTTATATAAATGATTACATCTTTTGCATCTAGTCTACCAAGTTTTTCAGGATTATCTATTACATTAGAGAAATTAGCTCCATCCCAATCTAAATATCCTAAAATTAAAACATCTGGATCTTGTCTTGCTGTTTCAGAATCAAAGTAACTTACCCATAAACCTTCATATTCTGTTATTAAATTATATGTTACATCACCAAGAAGATTATTACTTCCATCTCTAGCTAATTTAAAACCAAGAGCTATTTTTTCACCTGTTAGTTCTTGTGGTGGACTAATTCTTAGATAAGTATTAGTTATTACATGATAACCTTGAATATTTGCTTCACCTTCAGCTATTTGAATAACATATCCATAATCAACATCTGGTTCCACAGATAAAGAAAAATGTTCTTGTTTTAAA
Source organism: uncultured Bacilli bacterium (assembly GCA_947595415.1). Lineage (GTDB taxonomy): Bacteria > Bacillota_I > Bacilli_A > RF39 > UBA660 > CANQER01. The sequence goes on along the minus strand of CANQER010000006.1, from coordinate 5,581 downwards.
CAAAAATTTCTATCTGTTATTCTAGTAACTATAGCAGCCATATTTTGCTCAGTATTAAGTTTTCCAGGATCTTTAGAAGAACTAGTAGGATATACTACTATATTACCAGCTTGATAATATTTTACTACCTCTGCCATTATTTTCTCCTTTCTTCTATATTGTTAATATTAGTTTATGTTTATACTATTGAAGAATATTATAAAATGATTAAATTTAATCTAGCTTTATTTGACACATAATTGCACTTTTAAGGGACTTTTATCATTTAGTGATAGTTTTTCATAATAAAATAGTAAAACTAGATTATAACTAGCTTTACTATTTAAATATAGGATAATTATATATGGATTAGTCTTTTAATAAACCATAAACATTAGCTTTCTTTCCTTCTGCCAATGTTACATTGTAATTATATCTAAGACTTTCTAATCTTAAAATACCTTCTTCTAAAGAAACTCTAGCTGTAAATAATGGTTTTTCCATAGATTCACGAACTATATTTTTATTTTCATATATTTTGATAAATGATTTACCTTCTTTAAGTTGATCTTTAATGCTAAATGAAACTGGAATAGATTTACCACTCTTAAAGTTAATCTTTCCTTCAAGTACTAAACCATTTTTAAATTCTTTTATTGCAGAAATTCTTATGTTTTTAGCATTTTTATAGTTTTCTCTAATGAATCTTGAAAAGAATCTATTAAATGTTCTTTCATTTACTTCTTTTAGTTTTGATTCATTACATGGAATAGATTTCTTTTCTTTTCCTTCATCTAAATCTAATTGTCTAGGACCTTTATCATAAGCTTTATCTAATTCCATTTCAAATCCTGCTACTATTTCATCAGCATCTGGATAGAAAAATGTTCCTTCAAGATCTTTTAAAGCCATTCTTATTTTATTTAAATCTTCATACCAATCTTCATCAGATGGATCTGATTCATCAGCTAGACCCTCATTTACTTTTCTTTCTTCAATTTTATCTTCTGGACTAAATTGAATATATCTTGCTTCTGCTTTTTGTTCTACTGGTACTACTGGCTCTCTTAAACATTCTTGTTTTTCTGGAATTAATTGTTTTACTTTTCCTGATTCAACTTCATTACCATTTGCATCAACAAATTTTCCATTCTTTTCATAAATATCAAATGTTGTTCCATTATTATCTTTTACAGTTCCTAATGGTGTTTCTTTTGAAGTATCAACATGTCCAACAAAACCTTCTTTTAATTGTTTTCTAGTTTTCTTAGCTTTTTCAATCTTAGAAACTTTAGCTTCTTCTATCTTTTTGCCAATTTCTTTAGATTGTTTTCTTTTAGCTTCTTGAAGATTTTTCATTGCTTTTGACATACTATTCATATAACTTTTACCTCCCTTATATATTTAATCTATACTAGGGAAATAAATTCCCTAGTATAAGCTAATTAATCATTTCCTTTATAAACATTACCAAGTCTATCATATTCTCTTCTTTTATATTTTCTGTCAGTAGATAATTTATTTTTAAATTCATCATCCATTTCAGTTTCAAATTGTTTTACTAATCTGAAGATTTTTCTTGGTAATCCCTCAAGATCTAATACAAGTTCTTCTCTAAGTTGTTTTTCTTCTGGAGATTCATGATATTGTTCAGATAATCCAGCTATTGAGATATCTAAAGACCAACCTCTCATACCACCTTTAGAAATGATAACAGTTGCTGATGGAGTTTTATCTCCAACTTCTATTCCATTATCCTTAGCATATTTTAATAAAGAAGCTTGATCTAATACAATATAGATTCCACTGATTTCTCCTCTATCATATGATCTTATATCAACCCCTCTACTAGTATCTACTTTTAGTCCAACTTTATTTAAATCTTCATTAACTAAAGATTTAACTCTATCTTGTAGAACTGAAAGATTTTTATCATATAGGTTCTTTCTAGCTCTTTCAGAATTATTAAATACATTATTTTTAGCATAATCATCTAGGTCATCATAATTATATAAATCATAACCTTGGTCAAATTCAAGGCCAACTGGAGCTTCTGTTAATTTTTTAGCTTCATCTTTTGGAAGATCTACCACTTTAGCATTATCTTTTGATACTATCCTACTACCATTTTTATCATACCAATATTTAGATAATTCCTCAATAGCTTTCTTATTTTGTATTTTATCAAAATCTGCCATAGATGAATCACCATAATTTTTTAGATCTTCATCATATTTTGCCCTTGCCTTTGCTACCATATCTTTAAGATCTTCTCTCATTTGAGAAATTTTACCAAGTATTTCTCTTTTCTCAGATTTTGGTAATTCAGTATAGTTTGTATATTGTTTTAATCTTTCTATAAGATTACGATCAAGACTACTATAACTGTCATCTAAATAACCAGAAACTTCTCCAATACTATTCTTTCCTTCATCATTACCATAATATTCACTCTTTAGATTTTGAGAGAATATAGCTGGATCAAATTCTCTATTTTCTACTCTGATTGAACCATCAAGATCTGGTTTATCAAAAGTTTGTAAATAAATTTTTGTATCAAATCCATATTTCTCTTTTATTTCTTTAGAAAGTTTTTCTTTTACATCATCTGCAACCATTTCTTTTAAAGATTTTGGTTTAGAATCTTTTGAATTCTTTCTGTAATATCTTGATAATAAATCATTTTGTATTGTTTCACTTAATTCAGAAAAGTCATAACCTACAACTGTTACTAATTTATCAACATGTCTTAATTCTGTTAATTTCTTTTCATCTAGTTCTTTTATCCAAATAGCTAAAGTACTTGGATCATTGTTATCTACTTGATATCTAACATTTGATATAGTTGCTAGATAATCATATAATTCTGAATTATCATAATCATCAAAATTATCTTCTTCTGTTGATTCTGGTTTATATACTAAGATAGTTTTTCCTTCATCATTTTCATCATCCATTACTTCATAACCTAATTCTGAAGCTTTATCAGCTATCTCATCAAGGGTACTTATTATACCTTCTTTAAGATTTTTACTTTCTTTTAGTTTTCCAACATTCTTTTCAGGATCAGCAAATTTAACTGAAGTTAATTCTTTTACTGCATCTGAATAATGAGGGTCTTCAATTGTCTTATTATCTTGTAATGATTCTTTAGCTAATTTAATTGCTTCTTTTAATTTTCCATTGTTTTTCTCAGGATTTTTGAATTCTGTAGAAGTTAGTTTTTTAATAGACTCAGAATCTTTATGATCTGTTTGTTTCATATCTACTGATTTTTTACCAGTATTAGCTTCCGGATTAGCAAATTTTACATTTTTAAGAGCTGTTGATTCATATGGTTTATCTATTGTTCTACTATCTTTTAAAGATTCATTTAAATCATTTCTTCTACCATCTAATAGATCTGAAGTTACTACAGAATATGCTACTTCAACATCATCACCATCTTTTTCACATTGATCTATTAATTCATAAACATCATTTTTTAGTTTTACATCTTCTATGTAAGAAGCAGCATCTCTTAGTTCCTCATATGTTTCAGAAATTTCCATCTCATAAATAATATCTTCAAATGATTTTGTTTCTTCTTTTAAAGATCTATTTTCTTTTAATTTTCTCATTGCATCAATATGAGTTCCCATTGACTATTCTCCTTTCAATTATAATACATTAAATTTTTGTAATACTTTTTTAACAGGTTCAGAGATTTTCATTCCAGCAATGGCCATATTACCTTTTTGGTCAATTAGTTCATCTAATGTTTCTAATTCATCAAATTCTGCTTTTGTCATTTTTACTCCAGCAACTGTAATATCTCCTCTTTCATTCCAATTATCCATACCTTTTTCTAATGCATCTTCTACTGCTTTTGATTCAGTTACACCTTCAAATCCAAAGCCATAGAATCCACATTTATTACCATTGACATCCATTATAGATCTACCACTATCATATGTTAAGTTTTCAGCTACTTCAGTTAAAATTCTTTGAACTTCTGATACTGGATCTCCTTCAAAAGCAGCCCCTGAACAATCTATTTGTAAAGTAAAATTAGAGTTACCTTCTTCAAAAGTTTCTTTTAATTGTTTTGATTCAGCTACTTCTACTGGTTCTGAGGTTTCTGTTGGTTCTTCAGCTGGTGCCATTTCTACTGGTTTTTGTACTTCTTGTGGAACTGGATTTTCTGAAGTAATTGTTCCCTCTTCTAATCCTTTTAAGATTTCTTCTGAATCCATTGTTCCAGATCTTTTTCCTTCTGAATCTGAATATTGGATATATGTTTTATTATTAAAATCATCTACATATACATTAGTAATTTGAGTTTCTATTATATTATTTTTAACTTTAAAGAATAGACTTCCACCTACTTGTAAATTTTCATTTAAATTTTTACTTTCAGTTTTTAGAGATTCACCAAAGTTAGCTCTCATAAATTCGTCGATGTACCATTCTTCTGAATTTCCATCTTCATCACTATATGATTTAAAGAAAGGTCTTCCTTCTTCATCATATTCCAAGGTAGATTCTTTTACTTCAGAATATCTACCATCACCATAATTATATCTGAATTTTACTTCATCTTCATTAGTATCTATCTCTACTATTTCCATTGACATAGTATTGGTTAAAGATAGATATGCGATAGGTTTAAGAGATCCTTCCTCATCTTCATCCTCAGTTAAGTTTTCTCCAAGAACTTTTCCATTAGTATTTACTTTTTTAGAAGCAGTTAATGGTTCTTCCTCCTCTGTTGATTCTTCTTCAGGAACTTCCTCAGCTTCTGGTTCATTCATTGGAGCAGGTTCACTAACTTCAGATGGTATATCTTCTTGTCCTTCTTCAGCTTCTGGTTTATCAACTGCATCTGCTGCAGCTTTTAAATCTTCTTCATCTTGATCATTTAAATCTTGTTCTACAACACCTTGATAAATAAATTGAGTTGGTGTTTCAAAACAGATAGGACATTTTTGATCTTCGGCCATTTCAGTTTCACTATAAAAATTAGTTAAACATAATGGGCATGTATAAATATGTTGACCAACATATTCAGTATCTACTACTTCTTCTCCTTCTGGAGTATTATCTATTAATTTGTTTATTTCTTCTTGTCTATCATTAAATTCTTCTGTAGATAAATCTGGGTCTACTACAGTAACAATATCTGCCTCATATCCATCAACATCTTCAATACTGTTAATTTCTTTGTCATCATTTAAAGCTTCTTTTAATAATGTGTTTTTATTTTCTTTTCTTTTATTTTCTTGAAGCTTCATCATAGTTTTAACAAACAAATTTTCCATGATAAAGTTTTCCTCCTTTTATCTCATATTTGAATGATTGTAATATAAATGATTACACAAATCCTTATACAATCTGCTATTAACAATTATAGTTTATTATAAGACTAGGAAAAATACCAAAAGCTAAAGATGCTTTTGGTATTTTCAATAAAATTATATGGATGGTTTAATTTATGAATTAGTCTTTTGGAGTAAGAGTTAATTTCTTTAAATCTAATGTATATATTACATTATCATCAACTTTTATTTTAAATTCTCTATCTTCTTTATTATCTAATCTAAGATTTACATTCCAGTCCTAT
>CANQER010000005.1 GCA_947595415.1 uncultured Bacilli bacterium | reverse complement strand
TAGTATATAGACCAATAGACTTAACAGATCCATTCCCAGGTCAAAGTGGAAATGGACGTGAACCAGGAGAAAACTGGATTAATAACGAAAACTATATAACTAACGCAAGAGGACAAAGAAAAGGTGAAGATATATATAAATTATCACCTCTATATACAATAGAACTTAATGCAGCAACCATGAAAGAAATAAGAGAGTACAACAATAAAAACGCTTACGATGATTTCAATATGGACTGTGTCGATGGTCTAAATTGTAAGAGTAAGTTTGTAAGAGAAACATATAGACGCCTATTTAGTGGCTGTGGTCTTAACCAAAACTATGGTAGCTGTGTGAAAGGAGATGAATGGTAGAGTATGAAAGAATCGTTTTGGGCAGTATTTGTTGTAGTAATGGGTGTTGTAGCGATTGCTTTTGTATTCTTATTCCAATCACTTACCAACACAGATGAACACAATGTTCACCTATTAAGAGAAACAACTGAAGCTGCCATGTTTGATGCATTTGATATAGGAGCTTATCGTTCTGAAGGAATAATTAGAATTGATCGTGAAAAATTCGTTGAAAATTTCGTCAGAAGATTTGCTGAAAATGCCAACTTAGCTAAGACATATCGTATTGAAATATACGATGTAAATGAGTTACCACCTAAAGTAAGTATTAAAGTAACTAGTACAGAAACAGGTAATGTAACCAATGAAGAAATTGACTTCAATATAGAAAATAAAATAGATGCTATATTGGAAACTCCATATTAGAATAGAAAGAGGGAAAAGTATGAATAATATTATGATGAGTTTAAAAAGATTTTTTAGAAACAAAAATACAGTTACAATTATAGGTGTTGTACTAGGTTTAGGAATACTTTATTTTACTTATAGTAGTCAAATAAATAATGCTGTTAAACCTGTATCAGTTCCTGTTGCTAAGGTAACAATTCAACCTAGAACTGAGATAACTGCAGATATGGTTACAACCATTGAGGTTCCAGCTATTTCAGTATCAGAAAATGTAGTTAGATATGCTAACCAAGTTATTGGTAAGTCATCTAACGTAAATAGTGTTATACCAGCTGGTAGTATGTTTTTCACAGACACAGTAATTGCTAGTGAATCACTACCAGATGCAGTATTTGTTGAAGTAAAAGATGGTGAAAAACCATATAACTTCCCAGTTGATATCAATTCAACTTATGGTAATTCAATTATGCCAGGAAATATAATTGATATTTATATGAAAGCTGAAAATGATAATGGAGAAATTATGGTTGGTAAGTTAGTTAGTAACGTTAAAGTTTTAGCAGTTATTGACAATACTGGTCGTGATGTATTTGAAAATACAGAAAACCAACGTACTCCAGCAACCATTATCTTTGGAGTACCAGAAGATATTCACTTATTACTTAGAAAAGCTTCATTTATGGGAAATGAATATTCTGTTGAATTATTCCCAGTACCACGTGGAGGAACTAATATTGATGTAAATACAGCTACTTATGTAAGTAGTAGTGATTTAAGATCCTTTATTGAAGCTAAAACAAAAGATGTTAAGGAAGATGCTTTACCAGAAAACACACCTAATACTACACCTAGTGTAACAGATAGTACAACTAATAACGAAAATACTACAACAGAAGATACAACTGGTGGTACAAATGAATGATAACTTATTTTCGCAAATAGATTGGGGACCATTAGAAGAATACTTAAAAAACGATGATATTACAGACGTGTCTTATAGTAATGGTGGACAAGTTTGGTTAAAAACTTTATCATCAGGTATATATCGAACAGAAAACCCTAACGTTAATAATGCTTTTATGGAAAAATTAGCTTTCCAATGTGCTAACGTAATGGGTAAAACGTTTAATATGGCTCATCCTTTCCTTGATGCTGAAAGTGCTGAGTTACGTCTTAATTTCGTTCATGATTCTATTGCTACTAATGGTATTGCTTGCGTTGTACGTAAGACTCCAGCTAAAATTCGTTTGGAACGAAACAAGATATTAGCTGATAAATACATTACTTTAGATATCCATGATTTATTGATTAAATGTATTGAAGGACATTGTAATATAATAGTTTGTGGAGAAACTGGTAGTGGTAAAACAGAATTTGTTAAATATTTAGCTTCTAAAATAAAAGAAAATGAAAAAGTTATTACTATTGAAGATACCCTAGAACTACACTTAGATCGTATTTATCCAACTCGTGATATTGTCGCTATGAAAACTAATAATATTGCTTCTTATTCTGATGTTTTAGTAACTTGTATGCGTCAAAATCCTAAATGGATATTACTATCAGAAGTACGTAGTGCAGAAGCTGTTATGGCAGTTCGTAACTCAATTTCATCAGGACACTACATCTTATCAACTATCCATGCTGATAAGGCAGCTTCAATTCCCAATCGTATGTATAGCTTACTAGAAACAAATCAAGATATTGAACAATTTCTAGCATCTATTCATAGATACGTTCAACTTGGGATATATATTAGAGGATATCAAGATAAAGAAACAAAACGTTTTATAAGAGAAATTGCTGAAGTAACAGAATTTTATGTTGATAAGGATAATAAAGCTCGTTCTAATACTATCTATCGTAAGACAGCTGAAGGTAGTGTTATTAAAAATAATCCAAGTCCTTATCTAATTGATTATCTAGAAACTCAAGGAGTTATCTTACCTAAAAATATTGCAACTTTGGCTGATCATGAAGATAGTGTTGATCCAACTATTATGAATAACCAACAAGTAGTAAATACTAATACCCAAACTCCAAATGTTCAAAACGTTAATCCAAATGTTCAAAATCAAACTGTTCAAAGTCAAAACATAGTTAATCAAAATAGGGTTGTAAGTTCTAATATGGTTAATCAAAATGTAGGTGGTGTGGTAAGACCAATAAACCAAAATGTGAGTCAGCCTAATGTCGTAACACCAATAAATCAAAATCCTAATATTTCAAATAATGGATAGGAGGTAAAAATATGTCAATAGGGTTTGCTTTTTTACTAATATTTATAATCGTAGCATTTATAATTGCTTATCGAGTTAACACTAGTGGTAGTGTATATAAATATATAACTAAACAAGTAGGATTTGTATACGAAAAATATGCTCCTTATTCATTTAAAATGGTAAGAGATAAAGTTAAAGATTTAGGACAAGAGTATAGTACAAGACAGTATATTATTCAAATTGCCACTTTTGCAGGTGGAGCAGCAATTATCTCATACTTATATTTTTACAACGTAATTATTTGTATTGTATATATGGCTTTAGCTGTATCAGTTATTCCATATTTAACATATCTACGTTGTAAAAGGTTATATAGTGAGTTTATTTTTGAACAAATACAAGTATATACAACTAATACTATAATGGAATTTGCTACAACACAATCTTTTGTTAAATCATTAGAGGGTGTATATGATTCTGGAGTATTAGAAGATCCTGTTAAAGAAGATGTTAAAATTATGATTGATTTAGCATATCAAAATGGGACTATAGAACAATCAATAGAATATATGAACAATAAATATGATTACTTTATTGTTAAAAATATGCATCAATTGTTTTTACAAATAACTAACGAAGGATCTAGAGATGCTGGTGAATCACTTGATAATATGTCAAATGATATAGATATGCTAGTAGAAAATGTTTACAGAGACCGTATGGATAGAGCAGCTTTCCATAAAAAGTTTGTACAATTTGGGGTTGTTTTATACTTAATGGTTATGTTAGTTCAATTGATGGTAGGAAATGAAAACTATATTAAGATGTTGGAAGATTGGAAAGTTTTATTACTATTACATGGTATAGTAGTAATTAATACATATTTCTTACTTAGTGGGGAAAAATATTATAATGAAGATGTGGGGGCTGAATAATGGTTTGGTTAGTTATAGGTTTAATTATATTTGTTGTATTAATAGTAAATAAACAAATAGATACAAAAGAATTTGTTCAAGAAACAGAACCTTACTTTCGCTTCTTAATGGAAAAGGATTATGAGTTTTATTTAACAGTTAAATACAATGAAGAAGCTAGTCCAGAAATGGTTCGAAAGTTATTTGGTCAAAGGGTTAGAAATGGCCTAGTAACCATTATAGCAGTTATAATTTTTAATTTTTCCAATCTTAATTTTATAAATATTTTAGTATCTTTTATAGCAGGATATATAGTATTTAAATTACAATATATCAATTTAAAAAATTATTATAAAGCAAATTTACATAAAATTGATTTAATGTTGCCATACTATTTAAAGGGACTTGAAATATTGATTCAACACTATACAGTTCCTGTTGCTTTAGCAAGAAGTATTCAAACTGCACCAGAGATTTTTAGACCTGGTTTACAAAAAATGATTGCGAGAATTGAATCAGGGGATCAATCTGTTGATCCATATATGGAATTTGCTAAAGATTATCCAGTGCGTGATTCTATGCGTATGATGAGACTTTTGTATCGTTTAGGATTAGGTTCACAAGAAAACAAACAAGAACAACTTATGATGTTTTCTAGAACTGTTTCTAACTTACAAAACAAGTCTCGTGAACAAAAGTATAAAAATCGTCTTGAAAAGATGGAACGTAAAACTATGACGATGTTAGCAGCGACAGGTGGAGGAATTATTTTCTTATTACTAATGTCAATGCTTATGATTTCTAATATCTAATACTTGATAAAGAAATTTTAATGTGTTATAATTAAATAAAATAATAAGAGTACGAAGGTGGTGATAAAATGAAAGACGCAGCTAGTGAAGCAAATATGACAGTTTTAGCTATTATACTTATAGCTGTAATTGCAGCAGTTGTAACACCAATTATTAAAAGTGCTATGGATAATACAAAACAACAATCTGAATGTTTACAAGGTGGAGGCACTTGGGAAAATGGACAATGTAATAATAGTTAATTAAAGAGGTGTAACTTATGAGAGAGGGAATAGGAAGCATATTCTTGTATAACATTATAATTGTATTTATTGTTGTAATATTTGCTTTTCTATTTGGAATTGTAAGTTATTACAAGGGATATAAAGTTAATAGTCGTATTGTGGGTATAATTGAAAAGTATGAGGGATATAATGATCTTTCTAAGGCTGAGATTAAACGTACATTACAGACATTAGGTTATACAATTGATACAAAATGGTCTTGCCCTAATAGGGGAAGTAATAGACCATTAGAGTTTAATGGTACTCATAGATATTGTGTTTACTATAATTCTAATGGTAATTATTATAGTTATGGTGTAACAACCTATATAATATTTAGTTTACCAGTTATAGGGGCTGATTTAAATTTACCAGTTTATACTGAAACAAGTGAATTGTATAAGTTTTAAGAAGAGGTGATAAGATGAAAGAGGCAATTGGAAATACGTTTGTATTCAATGTTGTTATTGTCTTTGTGGGTGTCATCTCTTTGCTTTTGGTTAGTTCACTAGCTTATAGTAAGGCTTTTAAGGTTAAGAATAGGATAGTGGATATAATCGAAGAGAATAGGGGTTATACCAGTAAGGCTACTAGTGAAATACAAACGATGTTAAAAGATATGGGATATCCAATTAGAAGGAATGGATTTAGTTGTCCTATGGTTAATGGTAAGTCTAATATTTCAACTTCTAATTACAAGTATTGTGTATATATGAATAGTACTGCTAAGGGTGATTATTATACAGTTACTTCATATATTGTGTTTGATTTTCCAATTATAGGACAGGTGTTATCTTTTCCAGTTTCTGGTGAAACGAAGATACTTTATAACATAGTGGGGTGATAAATGTGAATGTAATTATTGCTAACAAATATGAATCGATGTTACAGGGTTTAAATATTGATGTTATTAAATATTTAACAGGTGAGTTTGAGGTAGAGGAAATAGCTGCTCAATTTAGGAATTTCTTTTTTCAAAGGATGATTCTAGATATTACAGCTATTAAGAATTACAAGGATATAAAAACTCTTCAAAAGTTATCTATTTCCCTTGATATGAGTAAAGTAATATTATTATTAGATGATTCAGAAGAAAGTACGTCTCCTTCTTATTTGTCTGATTTAATATCAATGGGTATCTATAATTTTACAAAGAATTTAGAGGGGATAAATTACCTTTATAATAATCCAAATACTTATCGTGATGTGGCTCAATTTCATCAGTTGAATAAACCAACTATTGATGAACAAGAGGTTCCAACTTTTACGACTGAGTCTGGAGTTAGAGTAATTGGGGTTAAGAATGTTACTGATAATGCTGGAGCGTCTACTTTGATATATATGCTTAAAAAACAATTAGCAAAGTATTATAAAGTAGTAGCAGCTGAGATAGATAGACGTGATTTTGGACTTTTTCAAGATAAGGATCTATTTAGTGTAACTGAGGCTCAAGTTGGTAATTTTATTAGTAAAAATAGTGATAAAGATGTAGTTTTACTTGATTTAAATAAGTGTGTTACAGCTGAACCACTTTGTCATGAGATTTTGTATTTGATAGAACCATCTACTATTAAACTTAATAAATTGATGACTTTAGATAACAAGGCTTTGGATAAAGTTAAAACTAAAAAGGTTATTTTGAATAAGAGTGTTTTGAATTCTAAGGATGTTTTAGATTTTGAATATGAAGCTAAAATAAAGGTATTTTTTAATTTGCCACCTTTAGATGAAAGGGAAAAAGATATAAATATTATTAGTCTATTATTATTGAAACTAGGATTTAGAAGATTTTCTGATAATGAAGATACAGTCAAGAAGAATAAACTTTTAGGGTTATTTGGTTTGTAATATTGACAAAAATGGTAAAATAATGTAGAATAATGGTGTATTAGGGAGGAATTTTTATGATGATATTGGAAGTAGTGCAAGGTGCAGGATGTAACTTGACAGAAAATATAACACTTGAACCTAAAATTGTTAATTTAGTAGCGAATATAATAACTCTTATAAAAATAGTAATACCAGTATTACTTATTATATGGGGTATGTTAGATTTAGGTAAAGCTGTTATTGCTCAAAAGGAAGATGAAATTAAAGCAGGACAAAAGACATTTATCAAAAGACTTATCGCAGCTATTATTGTGTTCTTTATACCTACTATTGTTAAATTACTTCTTAGTGTAATTGGTGAAGATGCAACTACTTGTTGGCAAGCGTTTTTTGGAGGATAATAAATATTATAAAAAACAATATTTGTATAGATTATTGTTTTTTTTTATGTTATAATATATTTGTGAGATTGTAGCTTGTTAGGAGTGAATAAAATGAAGAGATTTTTAATGATTTTAACATTTGTTTTAGTTTCATTAATTGGTATTAGTCATATTAATGCAACTAAGATAGAATGTCCATATAAAGGAAATGATAATGGTGCAGATGTAACTTTCACAATTACTTTTACTAATGGAAAAGCTGAAATGAAAAATTTTAAAAGTGATTGGGAAGGCTATCAAGGAGTAAATCAAGATGGAATGAATATAAAAAAAACAATAATTAAAAGTTCATTTATATATAATTTGAAAGATTTTCAAAATTCAAAAAAGCAAACACAATGTCCTAAAATTGTCGTAAAAAAACAAAGAAGTACTAATACTAGAGCTAAAACTCAAACATATGATTATAGAGTTGCGACAGGCAGTAGAAGTAAATCAATAAATGGGTATACTATAATGAATGTTAATGCTTTTAAACCTTCAACTAGTAGTAATTCCAATAATAATAGTAGCAGTGACAAAAACAGCAATAGTGATAAAAATAGCAGTAATAGTACTGATAAAAACACTACTACTAGTAATACCACTAATACTAATAATAATACTACCACTAATGTTAGCAATAATAATACAAGTAGTTCTGATTCTGATGAAAAACCAATTTGTCGTTATCCTAAATCAAGTAATGGCAAATATTCATTATATGTGTACAAAAATGATAAAGGAATTACATTTGAAGCAAATTCAGAAGGGGCTAATTATCTAATTGACACCAAAGATTTGGATAAATCAGCTTTCGAAAATGGATGTCCTCAAGTATATATTAATTGTATGAGGGAAAATAGTTTAGGAACAGCTCAAAAATGCTTTCCAACAACTGACAGATCAAAATTGGTATCAGGTGCAAATTCTGGTAAAATGACAAATGTTCCTGAAGGTGAAGAATCTTCTGGACCAAGTAGTCCATTTTCTACAATAGAAGGTAAATCAGGTTGTGATGTTTTAGTTAGTAGTGAAACTATGAAAACAATAAAAATGGTTTTCTTAGGCATTCAAATAGCTGGACCTATTTTAGTAATACTTTTAGTAATTTTAGATTTATTTGGGGCTATCGTGTCTAGTGATGATGATGCATTTCGCAAAGTATGGAGTCATATAAAAGTAAGAGTAATTGCTGTGGCAGCTTTAATTTTATTGCCAGCGTTATTAAGATTACTATTACAACTAATAAATAGAAGTGATACTTTCTGTGGAATGTTTTAAGGAGGAATAAATATGTGGGTATTCAGATATATATTTACGTTAATTGATGGTGCTGTATATTGGATGATCAATGCAGCTTATACCTTATTTATGGATATAGCTAATGCTGAAATATTTGATCAAGAAATATTAAGTGCATTTTCCAATCGTATTTATGCCTTCTTAGGAATTTTCATGCTTTTTAAAATAGCCTTTTCATTAATAAAATATATTATAAATCCAGATGAATTTAATGATTCTAATAAAGGTGGTAAAAAGTTAATAACCAATATTATAATGTGTTTGTTCTTTATAATTATTACCCCTTTTGTATTTAGATTTGCTTGGAATTTCCAAAAACAAATATTAAAAGAAAATATTATTCCTAGTATTATAATGGGAGTTAAAGGTAATGAAAGTTATGATGTAGAATCAATTGGTAAGACGATGTCTAAAACGATACTGACCGCCTTTTATTATCCAGAGTGTACAAATGGAATAATTGAAGTTTCTGAAGATGGTAATTCATTATTAAATGAATGTCCTGGTTTTGACGAGGAAGATCAAAAAGATTATTTAGAAGCTTTGAGAAGTGATGATATAAATGAAGTTTTTTATACAGGAAGTTCAACTGCTCTATATAGACTTAAAGATGGTGACGATGAGTATGTTATGCATTATTCAATCGTAGTATCGACTGCAGTAGGAATTGTGACAGCACTCCTTTTGATAACATTCTGTTTTCAAATAGCGATAAGGACAATAAAATTTGGATTTTTACAACTAATTGCTCCTTTGGCAATAGTATCTTACGTAGATCCAAAATCGAGTCAAGATGGATTTTTTGCAAAATGGTTAAAAGAATGTGGTAAAACGTATATAGATTTGTTTATTCGTTTAGCCGCTATATTCTTTGCAGTATTGTTAATATCAATAATTTCTTCATCTGTTTTAAGTTACAGTGTAGAAGATGCAGGAATTATCAAAAACTTTTTAGTAAAAGTATTCTTAATATTAGGAGCTTTAGCATTTGCTGAACAACTTCCAAAATTAATTGAAAATTTACTTGGTGTAGAATTAAGTGGAAACTTCTCTTTAAATCCACTTAAAGCTGTAGGATCTTCTAAATTTGCTTCAGCAGCTTTAGGAGCAGCAACTGTTGGTGTAGGTAGTGCAATTGGTAATGCAGTTCATGCACATAAAGATGAAAAAAAACCAGGTGAGGTTTTAAAATCTAGTCTTAGTGGTTTAACGAGAGGTCTTTATCATGGTGGTAGAGCAGGTGCAACAAGTAATGGAGGCTCATTTAGAGATACTTTTGAACAAGGAATGATTTCACAAGCTAATGCTAGAAACTTACGTGAAGATCCTAATACAAGATATGGATTGAGGGCTAGAATGAAAGATAAACTTACAGATTTAACAGGAATTAAATTTCAATCTGGTACATCTAGTCAATTAAAAGATCAATTGAATTTGAGACAAAGAGATTACGATAATGCAAGAATGCGTGAGGAATCAACATCTAGAAACTTTGCTAACAAATTGTCTGAAACAGGTGTCCATTATGGTGATTTGAACAGAATATTTGATGATGCTTATGATGCTCAAAATGGACAATATGTTGAAAGAACATATAATGATTACTTGAAGATGAAAGCTGATCAAATTGGCTATGATACTAGTAGTATTGATAGTAGAAATCTTGAAGCTAAAGAATATGCAGCTGCCTTAAGTAGCGCATTAAGTAGTCAAAATGTTGACTTGTATGATCAAGGTTCATTTGATGAACTTAAAGCTATCTATGATTCTAAACATGAATGGGATAATAGAACTAAGGATATAGAAAAAGAAATTAACGATATCAAAGATAATATGGATAGCGTAAAAGGAAAATAAAAAGGGTGTGATAATAAATGAATTCATATTTGATACCTGCCAATTCAAAAAAATCAATGTTGTTTTTTGGACTATTTAACAAATTTGACTTGATTTTATTTGGAAGTGGTATAGGTGCATCTTTACTTTTAATGTTAATATTACCAGTATCTGAATTACTATTTGGAATAATAGCTATATTACCAGGTGCTGTATGTGGATTTTTGGTATTTCCAGTACCAAACTACCACAATATATTAACATTCTTAAGAAACTTGATAAGATTTTTTACAGAACGACGTACATTTATTTGGAAAGGTTGGTGTGTATTAGATGAGTCAAAAGAAAAGTAAGTATACTGAAAATAGTTTTGTACCTATAAAAAGTATAACTAATGGAATGATTATCTTAGACAATAATCAAAAAGTAACAGGAATAAAAATACTTCCTAGAAACATATTCATAATGGATGCAGCTTCGCAAAATGCAGTTATAACCAATTTACGTACAGTTTATAACGTAATTGATTATGAATTTTGGTTAATAGTAGCTGATAGACCAGTCGATATAAACGTATATGTTTCTAATCTACAATTACTATATAACTCATCTGTTGATCAAGCCAGAAGAAAATTAATAATGGAAGATATTAATAAAGCAAATATGTTTATTCAAAATAATATTGTTGATACTGAATACTTTATACTATTCAAAGAAAAAGACACTGAATTAATCCAAAAAAGAATAAGAACCTTAATCAATAATCTAGCAGGAGCAGGTTTATCATCTCATCAAACAACTAATGACGATTTAAGAATGATTTTAGATAACTTCTTAAATGGTGGACAAACAACTACATTTGGGACAGTGCTAAGCTAATGGATATAAAAAGTCAAATAGCTCCAAAAGGATTAAGTTTCAAACCATCTAGTTTTGTAATCAGTGATAAATTTTCAACAATATTAACAGTAATATCATATCCAAAATTAATCGCAACAGGATTTTTATCTTCCCTAACCAGTATGGCTGGAATAAAAATAGTAATAAAACATATACCATTACCTTTTTCAGTAATTCAAAAAATGTTAAACAAAGAAATTGCTGATTTAAAACAAAGGTATCAAACAGAACATGATCGTACAATTCAAGAAAGAATTCGTCAAGATTATGAATCGTTAGAACAATTCATTCAACAATTAGCAGCTAGTCAATCAAAAATATATGACTTTCAAATGCATATCATGATAACTGCTAATAGTGAAGATGAACTTATAAGTAAAAAACTACAAGTCAAAAGTTACTTAGAAGCTATGGAAATGCGAGCTGTACCTTTAATGTTTGAACAAGAACAAGTATTAAAATCTATTATTCCAATCTTTCCAAAAGAAGATTTGGAAAATAGAATTGGAACACCAATTCCAAGTAATACAATAGCTGCTATGTATCCTTTTATCTTTGATAGTATTAAAGATCCAGGACTTGCTACCTTACTTGGAGTAGATTTCTCTGGAGGAGTAATATTATTTAACCAATTTTTGTATCAAATTAAAAAAGAACACAATAGAAATAATGCCAACATGATTATACTAGGTACATCTGGTAGTGGTAAAAGTACAGCTGCTAAATTAATGATTCGTAGTAATATAAGAAATAATAATCAAATTGTTATTATTGATCCAGAAGGTGAGTTTGAAGAAATGGCTCGTCTTTATGGAGGCGACTTTATCGATTTAGGTAAAGGTGGAGAATTTGGTATGATTAATCCTTTGGAAGTAGTATTAGATGCAGATGAAGAAGAAATAGCTCAAGGATTAGGTTATACAGTTTTAACAAGAACTCTTCAAACAGTAAAAGCATTTATGAAATACTATTCTCCAGATATAACAGAAGATGTACTTAATATGTTTAGTGAAATAATAATTGAAACATATAGAAGATTTGGTATGGATTTTAATTCTGATTTTACTAAATATACATCTAATGATTATCCAACTTTTAAAGATGTTTATGCAACAGTAAGAGGTAGAATCTTATCAATGCCAGAAAAAACACATGAAAAAGATGTTTTAGAATTATTAGAGTTAAAACTAAGACCACTTATAAGAGAACTTAAATATTTCTTTGATGGTCATACAACAATAAGTCCAAAAAGTTCATTTATAGTATTTAATATAAGGGAACTTATGAATGCTGATACAAATATTAAAAATGCTTTATTCTTTAACATTTTAAAATATGCTTGGGGTCTTACCTTAGACAGAACTGTTAATACTGTATTAATGGTTGATGAAGCACATGTTTTACTTTCTGGAAACAATACTTTAGGAGCTGACTTTTTAGCTCAAGTTCAAAGAAGAAGTCGTAAGTATAATACAGGAACAATTATTGTTACTCAACAACCATCTGATTTTAGTGATCCTGGAGTTATTACTCAAGGTAAAGCAATATTTGATAATGCATCTTACTATATCGTTATGGGACTTAAAAAACAAGCTATTGATGATTTGTCTAAATTAATAGATTTGAATGATAATGAAAAAGATAGTATTAAAAGATATGGACAAGGTGATGCTTTATTTGTATGTGGTGGAAGACGTATGCAAATAAGTATTATCGCAACAGAACAAGAATTAGAATCATTTGGTAGTGGAGGAGGATTATAGGAATATAATCAAAAGTTTGGTGGTGATTTAAGGTATGAATGATGATAAAAATACAAAAAGTGATATTCCTAATAATGAGGAAAATACACAAAATAATAGAGGAAGAAAACTTCCTAATTTACCTATTGCATCACCCCTTAATAAAGCACGTGGGGTAATACCAAGTGCTTTAAATAGTTTAAAAAAAAGAAATCAAAACAATAGTTTAAAAAACAAGGTTAATGAAAATAAAGCTAAATCAAGAACTACTAATACTCCAGTAAATGAAGAAGCAAACAGTCAAAATGATAGTGAGACTAAACAAGAGGATACAAATAAATCCTCTGCTCTTTCTAACCTACCAAGTTTTGGTGATCTTAAAGGAAACGTTAAGAAATTTATTAAAAGGAAACTATTAATTGCTTTGGGCGCTCTTTTACCAGTAATCGCCTTTTTCCTTTTGTTTATTGTTATTATTTCAGGTTTTATATATTACTATGATCGCTTGTTTGGGATAGTTTCATCTGCTCAAAATAAAGTAGATCAACTCAAAGAAATATGGGGTAATGTTATTACAGAAGGATGTTTTGGTCTAGATGATACTTGTAATGAAAAAGCTCAAAAGAAGTTTATCAAAAAAGTTAATGAGATAGAAAATCATTACCTTAGAGGTGAATCAACAGATGGTCAATCTATTAGTTTAGATGTAGCTGTTTTACTAGCTACACTTGCCTATCCTGAAACTCATGATGAGTTTATTGACAATGAAGTTACTAATGATATGAATATTACAGGTGAAATCGATTGGAATAAACTGTTAGATGAAACTGAAGGTGATGGAGTTTGGATATTTAAAGATATCGATTGGTTTGAAGGTGGTTATATTGACTCTGAAGGTGAGGCTGTAGGAGATGAAAAGTATGCTGGACATACTAGTGATGGACAGTGTGGTAATTTTAACCCATTTATTAAAATTTTAGATTCTGATAGTGAAAAAAATGTAAGTAATTTAAGATTACTTGCTAAAAAAATGGTAGTTAGAAAAGTAACTGTTAGTTGTACTGCTATAACATCAGGACCAGGATTAAAAACAGAAAGAATAAATATTCAAAATGAGTATAAATTAGATTTAGATTTTTATAAAAAATATTTAAAGGAATCTTATTTTCCTGAGTATTATAAAAAAAGATATCCTGAAATTTCTGATAAAAAACTTAAAACTTTAGCAAGAGAAGCTGCTGAAAATGTATTTGAAGATGCAGATTTTTATAAGGAAATTGTAAATGAAATTTTATCTGATAACAATATGTTTGGACCAATATCTTGTCATTACAATATTGGTAGTGATACTGTATCAGATATCAAGGTTCGTTTGATGCAATGTGGTGATGGGACAAGGGGTCAACCTATTGCAGGAGAAGATTTAATTGATTTTGAAAAGTATGTTTTAGGTGTTACTTATGCAGAAAATGGAGGAGCCCCTACAGAAAGTGTTAAAGCTCAAGCAGTAGCTGCTAGAACTTATGCCCTTACTAGATCTCAAGGAATGAATGGTAGTGGAGGGGTATCGTTAAAACAAGAAAATGGTCAATGGATTTTATCAATTAGAAACTGTACAGAAGATCAAGTTTATTGTGATCCTGATAAAGGATGTTGGTCTAATAGTCGTAGTGCTGGAGCAACTGTTCATAGTGGTTATGATGCATCTAAAGCTTATCATAAAGTTGCTGTACCTGAAGATTCTCCCCTTAGAACAGCAGTAGCTGAGACAGCTGGGAAAATTGTAGTTGATGCAAATGGTCAAATAATGGCTGTTGGTTATCAAAATACAGATCAAAATAGTTGGTCAAATAAAGCAAGACAAGGTTTAACTTATGTTGAAATAATAAAACAACACTATGGAGCTGGTAATGTAGGACAAGCAACTTGTACATCTAGTACTGGACTTATATCTGGTGGTAAGTATAGTTCGTCTGCAAGATTGTATGTGGATTTGCAAGATTTACGTCTTAACCATAGTAAATATTTTGATATGTTTTCTAACGTAGGACAATGTGTTTGGTTTGCTAGGGCAAGAGCTGCTGAAATACTTGCTGCTTCAAATATTCCAGAACCATTACGTACAACTGCTGTTAATAGTATTTTAAGTACAACTGGTAATGGTGAAGCTTGGTTTAGAGCTCCAGATTCAAAACTATTTTCTAAAAGTACAGATTTATATGCTGCACGTCCAGGTTCACTTGTTTCTTGGAGTGGAGGAACATCAAATGGTCATGGAGGATACTATGGTCACGTTGCTATCATAGAAGATGTTAAGTATGATGCAAATGGTAAAGCAACCCAAGTTTACCTATCAGAAAGTTATGCAAAACAGACTAGAAGTGGTTGGGAGAATTTACAATATCCAACTCCAAAATGGATTGATATGAATAAATTAAAAGTTTATAATTCAAACAAAAAATATAATTTCCAAGGTTATGTATATTTATTAGGGTAGGTGAATCATGAAAAAATTTATATTAATATTTTTCTTACTTTTCTTTCTAACTGGATGTGATGTTGAATATAATATTGAATTAAAAGATGATGTTATCTATGAAACAATAGATATAAAAGGAATGGCTTCTACTAAACAGCAAGCAGAAGCTATAAAAGAAGAAAGTTTATATGTTACTACTGATCAAGATCGTCAATATGAAAAAGAAATAGTTGCGACTTCAAATGGTTATATAAATCGTTATAAAACTAATTACTTCTATAAAAATATGAATAAATCTTTTGTCGCTAATTCATGTTATGATATGATAGATGTTCATGAAGGAGATAATAGATATTACTTTATTACAAGCGATAAAGTAGAATGTAGTATGTATAAATATGAGTATGTAAATAACATAACTATTTCTTTTAAAACTAATCATAAAGTAATAAATCATAATGCTGATTATGTAAAAGATGGTGTTTACTATTGGAAAGTAAATTTAGATGAAAATCAAATTAAACCATTAACTATGGTGGTTGATAAAAATACAACAGATTTATCACAAAAAAAGAGTTATAATTTCGATTTTGTATTTACTTTATTGATAACAGTTGGTACAATATTGGGTGTAGGAATTATATTTATAATTTATATATATGTAAAAAATAAAAAAAATAATAAATTATAAGAGGTGAAAGAATGAAATTAAAATTTAGAGCTGAACCAAAAGATATATTGATATTTGTTATATTTTGTGTTGTACTTTTATACTTTGTAGCGATTGCAGTATTAAATGTTGCTTCATTCGCAAGGGAAGGAGTGTTACATGGCGTAAATCCTTTTCCTGCCTTTAGTAAAGAGTTTTTAGCTCCTACAATGGTATTTTATATTGCTGCATTGATCGCTATTATAACAAGTGTTTCATCTTATTTCTTTGAAAGAGAAAAAGGTATTGGAATATCTACTTCTTCTAAAAAAGAAGATGGTTATTCAAGATGGGCTCATGATAGGGAAATGAAAAAGGAATTAAAAAGAATTAACCCTCATGAATACCATACTGAACATGCAGGTATTCCTCTTATAAACGATGGAAAAGAGTTATGGGTTGATGATGGTGAGTACCATAGTTTAATTATTGGTTCTACTGGTAGTGGTAAAACCCAATTATTAGTTCAACCAATGGTTAAAATTTTAGCTAAACATGATGAGTCTATGATTATCACAGACCCTAAAGGTGAAATATATGAAAATAATGCTAATGAGTTAAGAGAAAGAGGATACAATGTTGTTGTTTTAAACTTTCGTGAACCTCAAAAGGGTAATGCTTGGAATCCTTTATCTTTACCATATAGTTTGTATAAATCTGGTAATAGTGATAAAGCTAATGAGTTATTAGATGACTTAGCTGCTAATATATTGTATGATGAAAATGCTCAAAATCAAGATCCATTTTGGGAAAAGACATCTGCTGATTACTTTGTAGGTTTATCTTTAGCTATGTTTGAGGATGCTAAAGAAGAATGTATCAACTTAAATAGTATTAATTTAATGTCAACAATTGGGGAAGATAAGTACATGGGAAGTACTTATGTAAAAGAGTATTTTGCTGATAAAGATCCAGCTAGTCCTGCTTACATAAATGTTTCTAGTACAATATCTGCTCCATCAGATACTAAGGGAAGTATTTTATCTGTTTTTAAACAAAAAATAAAATTGTTTTCATCTCGTGAAAACTTATCTGAAATGTTAAGTTATAGTGATTTTGATATGAAGGATATTGGTCGTCAAAAGACAGCTGTATTCTTGATTATCCAAGATGAAAAGAAAACATACCATTCTTTAGTTACAATTTTCTTAAAACAATGTTATGAAACACTTATTGATGTAGCTCAAGAATCAGGTGGAAAGTTACCATATCGTACTAACTTTATCCTAGATGAGTTTGCGAATATGCCACCACTTAAAGATGTTACTACTATGGTAACAGCTGCTCGTAGTAGAAGAATAAGATTTAATTTTATTATTCAAAACTTTGCCCAATTAAATCAAGTTTATGGTAAAGAAAATGGAGAAACTATCAAGGGTAACTGTGGTAATATTATTTATTTGATTAGTAGTGAGTTAACTGCTTTGGAAGAAATTAGTAAGATGTGTGGGGAAGTTAAATCTAAGGATGATGAGAAGACTTCATCTACTCCATTAGTTACTGTTAGTGATCTTCAACGTTTAAAAGAGGATACTGTTATTACGTTACGTATTAGGATGATGCCTTTTAAAACTGTTATGATGAAAAATTGGAAGATGGAAAAGGGTAATGCTTGGGGTAAAACTTATGATAAAGCAATGTTACCTGTTAGAGAGAAAAAGGCTGTTCAAACTTTTAATATTAAGAAGTTTGTGGAAGATAAGAGAAATAAGAAGTTAAATGATTTATTAGGTGGTAATAGTAATGGAAATATACCAGAACCTATGATGCCTAAACCAGGTTTTGTACCACCATTTAATATGGATGATTTAGTTAAAAGAATTGATGCTAAGATTGCTGAGTTAGAAGAAGAGGAAAGAAAATCAGCAGTTGAACCTGTTAATAATCCTGTTGAACCTAGTGTTGTAGAAGAGGCTAAAGAAGTTGTTTTACAACCTACTGAAGAAGTTGAACAACCTAATAATGTTAGTGAAACTACTGATAGTGTTGATGAGGTTATTAATAATCCTGTTGATGTTTAGGAAGAAATATCAGAAGAGGTTAATATTCCACATATTCCAACGATATTTGATCCTGGAATGGGACTTTCTGATGATGTAGTTGAAGAAGAGGTTAAACAACCTGATGTTCCAGCTGTTTTTGATTCAGTTATGGAAACTACTAATGAAAATCCAGTAGTTACTGATGAAGTGGTAGAATCTGATGATGATTCTAGTGATGAAGAAGTAGTTGAAA
>CANQER010000004.1 GCA_947595415.1 uncultured Bacilli bacterium | reverse complement strand
TACAGGCAACCCTATATTTTTTTATAACTCTAAAAGGGCAAAGGGAGTTACACTTCCATTTTTAAGTTATGGAGGATCTAGTTTATTAATCACTATGATAAGTATGGGAATACTACTAAATATATCTAGGTATGAAAAATAAAAAAAGACCTTTAAAAAGTCTTTTTAAGAACATCTAGTCTCTTGATATTTAAAACTATAATCGTCATATTCAGCATCATAAGTAATATTTACACTACCATCCATTGCCTCATTGTTTCTAGGATCAATTATTTGTTTTTGATCTAAGTAACCACTTTTTATAACATCTTCTAGATTAATACAACTTACTTTCCCTAACATACTTCTATCATCAATAGTCATCTCTTCAACTGTATCTTCAATCAACTTAACTTGAGTATCATACAAACTATCACTTGATCTAGATAAAACATTTTTCGCAATAGGTATTCCAATTAAACAAATTATTCCAAAAACTACTAACACAGTTAAAGCTTCAATTAATGTAAATCCTTTCATATTTCACCTACTCCCACATAGCTTTATAGTTACCATCTTTTTTATAATAATCATCCATTAATATTACATATGTAAGTAAATTAGTATTTAAAATACTTCCTCTTAAAGTCCAAGTTGAAACATTAACTCCTCTTCCATTTACTGTTGATTCAGCTACATAAATATATGTATCATCAATTCCTAAAACCATCGCAATATGACCATCAGCTGCGATAATATCACCTGCTTTTACTTTCCCTGAAGTCATAAGATCATAAGTAATAGGAAGCCTTTCTCCTAAATCTGACAAATTATCATTTCTACTATAGTCGATACCAGCTCCTGTATCACCTACATCAAATCCTCCATTTAGTAAAGCCCAACTTATAAAACCACTACAATCAAGTCCATTAGGATACATCCTTCCTCTTACATAACCATATTGATTTTCCCAATTAGTTAAAGGACAACCCCATATAACAGGTCCTGATAAAGACTTAACAACATCTTTAAATTTATCCTCACTTAGATATAATCCTTTATGATAATACCTTCCTTCAGCATCAATATAATCTCCCCCAGCATTATTGTTTAATCGTCCATTTTCAAAAAAGTAATCAATTCTGTAAGGAAACTCTAAAGTTAAAAATCTAAGAGCTGCGACTACTCCAGCACGTGTTTTATACCCTGCTTCATTTATCCTATCTAGTAAAATTTTATCAAGTAACTCAGCTTCTTTTTTTGTGTATTTTTTACAAGGAAGAGACAGTTTATTAGTGTTTAATGTAGGTTTATCTATTAAATTAGTAACTACAACTTTTATTTTCAAAACATCGTTATAAGAAGTACTTGCTGTAATAGTAGCACTACCTTTTTTATGAGTTTTTATAATCCCCTTACTTACAGTAGCGACACTTTCATTAGAAGTTTCCCACTTAATACTTAAATCAGGTTTTCCAACGTATTTAATTTTAGGTTTTATTTTTTTACTAGTATTTATAGGTAGGTAATAAGTGTTTTTACTAACTTTAAAACTAGTAATTTTATCAACACTAGTACTTACTAACATACTATCACTTATTTTATCATATTTGTTCTTGATAAACAAATAGTATTTTTTATAGTTATCGATTGTATAACTACACTTACCAGAAATTGCCTTTACCCAATCATCTGATAAACTAGGTATTTCATTTTTCTCTTTTAAAATACACCAACCATCTTCAGAAAAAATGTTGTAAGAAAAGTTTACTGTAACATTAAAATCATTATATACTATTTTAACCTTAGGAATTCTATTTGATAAAAAAGTTATTAGTAAAATACCTCCTATTAAAAGATCGATAACTAAAATTACCACAATTACCTTTACCTTCATACATACGCTCCTAGTATTATATTAAGCGATATATTCAATTTAGTCAAGTAAATATGTAAAATATTTTATAATTTTAATTTATCTATTCTGTTTTTTTTATAAATAGGTTATAATTAAAGTGGTGGTAATATGAATGAAGATAAAAAAGAGATTTTAAGAAGATTAAATCGAAATGAAGTTAAAGAAAAAAAACATGGATTTATTAATTTTATTTTAGCTCTAGTTTTAATATTTACTCTAGGACTAGGAGTTTATTATGTAGTTAAAAATATAGATAATTTAGATTTAGTTATAAATGGTTCTTTAATAACTTTAATTATATTTTTATTTATAATTTTAATCTTTATCAAAAAAGAATTAGGTAAAAAAGTCTTAGGTTTATTTATAGGTATTCTTTTTATAGGTCTTATAGGATATAACCTACTTGAAAAAACACAAACTAACGTAACTCTTACTCCTAACTTTGTAGGTGAAAACATCCAAAAAGGTCTTTCTTGGGCTAGTAGTAATAAAATTGAAGTAAGTCAAGTTTATGAATATAGTGATAACATAGAAGAATTTTCAATCATCTCTCAAAGTGCGACTCCAAATGAACCAATTGATAGTATTGATAAAATTAACTTTATCGTATCAAATGGACCAAATTATGAAAAAGAAGTAATTATTCCTAATATGCTTGGTTGGAATATCGATGAAGCTGTTGAGGTAATAAAAGAAAACTATTTAAACAACGTTATAATTAACTATGTCAAAAATGAAGAAAAAAAAGATATAATAATTGGTCAAAATAAAAGTGGCCAAATAAAAAGAAACACTAAAATCATTCTAACAGTATCCCTTAGTAATGAAAAACTACCTGATGTATCAATGATTGATTTAGTTAACATGAGTAATTTTGATGCTACCTTATGGCTTAAAAGAAATGGTTTAAACTATAAAATAAATTATGAATTTTCTAATACCATTAAAAAAGACTATGTAATAAGTCAAGATGTAGATGTAAATACTATATTATCCCCTTCTAAAGATTTAGTTACAATTACTATTTCAAAAGGAAAAGAAATTATGATACCTGACTTTAAAAGTATGACTGTTAAAGAAGCTACTGATTTTATCATCCAAAACAAACTTAAAGTAACCTTTAAAGAAGAATATAGTAATATGGAGGTTGGTAAAATAATTAAAGCTAATTATAGTAAAGGTGATCTAGTTGAAGAAGGAACCAATATTGTTATAACTACCTCATTAGGTAAGTTAAAAATGAAAGAATTTAAAAAATACCAAGACTTTAAAGCTTGGGCAGATAGTTTAAATTTAAACTACGATTTAGAAGATGTATATAGTGATAAAGTTGAACCTGGATATATCATAAGTACTGATCCAAAAGTTGGTGAATATATAGATACAAATAAAAAAATATTAGTCAAATATTCTAAAGGTGGTAAAATTACTATTCCTAATTTCTACAATCAAAGTAAAACTTATATTAAAAATAAATGTTCAGAAATTGGTTTAGTATGTAGTTTTAACTATTCATCTTATAACGATACAATCAAAAAAGACTATGCTGTAAGTCAACAATTTAAAAGTGGAACAACAGTACCTAAAAATACAAGTATGTATATTACACTTAGTAGTGGTTCTGCTAAAACATACAGTAACATCGTAATTCAAGAAGGTTGGTTAGCGATAGGTAATACTAGTAAAACTATTAGTAATCTAAAATCAAAACTAACTAGTTTGTGTCCTGGAGTAACATTTAACATTGTTAAAAAATCTCATAATACTTTAACTAGTGGATTAATTCATCCATCATCTCCTATTCAAGGTGGTAAAGCTTATACATTCACTCAAGGTAAAACATATAGTATATATATTGTAGGATAGTTTATCTATCCTTTTTATATACTTCCTACTAATTCTAATCTACCTCCATAATCTATATCATATTCATCTAAAAAATCATAAAAACTATTTTTATCAATATCATCAACATTTAAAACATCGATAATAATTGTATTTATCCCATACTCACAAATTATATAATAAAGTTTCCTCTTTATTTTTTTTATATCATTACTTTTAATATTACCTTTTAAATAGATATATAAAGTATTATTAGAATATTCCATATTTGCTTTTATCATGATGGTCGCCTCCTTGATTACTATAACATAATCTAAATAGTTAATTAATAGTTTCGACAAAACTAGAAAAAATTATTTTTTTTATACAAATTATGATATAATTTTATTAGGGTGTTATTATGAAAATAGTTTCAATACTAATAGGAAAAATTTTAATATTTATAGGATCTTTATTACATCGTGGAAGTGTCTTACCTGGTAAGGTAGCTTTAAAACTAGATAAAAATATTTTTAAAAAATTTGTCTTACCTAAAATGGTTATCGCAGTTACAGGATCATCTGGTAAAGGTAGTACTACTAAAATGATTGCTGATGTGTATAAGAGTCTTGGTTATAAAGTTGCTTATAACTATAAGGGCTCTAATTTAAGGTTAGGAATTTTAACTTTACTTATTGAAAATAGTAATTTGTTTGGTAAGATTAAAAAGGATGTTTTACTTTTTGAAATAGATGAAAGATATACCAAATTTGTTTTTAAAGATATTGTTCCTATGTATGTTGTAGTTACTAATATTACAAGAGATCAACCTCCAAGACAAGGTCATTTTGATTTAGTTTTTAATGATATTTTATCTTCAATAACTAGTGATATGCATCTTATTTTAAATGCTGATGATCCTTATCTTGCTAAATTTAATATAGATAATAAATACAAAGTTACCTATTATGGAATTAGTAAAAATAAGTATAGTTATTTAAACCCTAAATTTGATAGTTTAAATATGACTCACTGCCCTATTTGTCATAATAAGTTAAAATATAATTTTTATCATATTGAAGATTTAGGTGATTACTATTGTAGTAAGAATCACTTTCAAAGACCTAAACCTGATTATGAAGTTACTAATTTAGATTATGATAATTCTTTAATTACAATCAACAAAAAATATAAAGTTCACATTCCTCAAGATGTTCTATTTTGTGTATATAATACATTAGCTACATTCAGTTTGTTTGGGAATTTAAATATCGATTTAAATAAAGTTAGTGATGTAATTTCTAATATGAGTTCTAATAAAAAAATTTATAATCAATATAAGTATAAAGATCGTTTAGTGTATGTTTTAAACAATAAAAATGAAAATGCTACTACTTTTAATCAATCACTTCTTTTTACAGATAGAAGTAAAAATTTAAAAACAATTGTGATTGGTTGGAAAGAGATAAGTAGAAGATATAATTTTGATGATCTATCTTGGTTATACGATATTAATTTTGAACTTCTTAATAATGATAGTGTTGATAAAATTGTTTGTGTAGGTATTCATGCTTATGATATAGCGACAAGATTAAAATATGCCAATATTGATAAAAAAAAGATTGTTTGTTTTTCATCCCTTGAAGAAGCTATAAATACGATTAAAAATAAAACTAAAGGTAATATTTATGGTATTTTAAATTTTGATTATGTTAAACCTTTTAATGACTTAATGAATGAAGGTGGTAAAAATGACGATTAATATAGCTTATTTATACTATGATTTACTTAATTTGTATGGTGAAAGTGGTAATATTAAAGTTTTAAAAAAACAACTTGAAAACCAAGGTATTTTAGTTAATGTTAAGTTTTTATCTTTAGGTGATGATTTAGATTTTTCTAGTTATGATTTAGTATATATGGGTATGGGAACTGAGGAAAATCAAAGGTTAGTTATTAACCATTTGAAAAAGTATAAAAATGATATTAAAAAATATTATGAAAATGATAAGTTCTTTTTGATTACTGGAAATAGTATTGAACTTTTTGGTAAGTATATTAGTTTAGAAAATAATAAAAAAATTAAATGTTTAGGACTTTTTAATTATACTGCTAAAAGAGAACCTTTTAGGATGGTTGATGAGGTATTGTTTAAGTGTCCTTTATCTGATAGTTATATTTTGGGTTTTCAAAATCAAGGTAGTACAATTAAGGATAATAAGGATTATTTGTTTGATGTTGTTAAGGGAATTGGTAGTTATCCAAATAGTAAAAATGAGGGTATTGTTTCACGTAACTTTTATGGGAGTTATGTAATTGGTCCCCTTCTTGCAAGAAATCCTATGTTTGTTAAGTTTTTTATTAAGAAGTTAGTGTTAAGTATTGATAAAGATTTTAAGTTTAAGAAGTTTGATCTTACAGTTGATTTTAATGCTTACAATACTTTTATTAAAAATTATTATAAAGATATTATTACAAATAGTTAGTTCTATTTGTTTTATTTTGGGTAAAAAAAACATACATTTTTTAGATGTATGTTTTATGGGGCAAGGACTAGGCGAGTGGAATAGATATCATTACCACTACCATGAGCATCACAAAAATAGAAAATTCCAGCTCTACTTTCACTATAATTACCTCCACGTATAAACCATGGGTAAGTAGTTCCAATGAAGAAAGCACCATTATTATACCAGCTACTTTTATATTCACTACTAAATGGTCCTAGCTCTCCTGTGGCATCTCCTAAAATTCTTCTTGAATAATCTGTGCTAAAATATGCATTTTCATCATATACGTCGAAGTATTTTTTAAAATCTGGATATTGGTCTATTGGGTCTTTTTCAAATCCACAATTTCCTAATCTTTGTGAATCCATATTTTTTTTATATCCTGCCATATATTCGTATGCCCCACCTGACATATCATATATTCCTGTTATGTTTCCTGTTGTTGACGCTCCTGCCCCACAGGCTCCTGTTCCTTCTCCTCTATCTTCTGTATCTATCCAACTACAAGTACCATTTGATGAGGTACCACTATAACCTGGTTTGCCACTACTTTTACCTGTATAATAATTACTTGAATTATTTGTATATATTTCTTTATTCGCCTCTGTATATTTGCTGTTTCCATACTTTCCATATTTTGAATTAGATAAATAAGCTACTGCTCCCCATTCTGTATTTTTCATCATATGACTATCTAAGTCTCTATTAAAATTATAAAATGTTTCAAAATATGTATTTATATTTTGAAATCTCCATGAATATACATTTGGTTTTACTATTATCTTTTTTGGTAATTCAATTGTATACGATTCTGTAGTTTGTGCTCCTTTTGTTGTCCATTTATCATCCACTACTATATCTCCACTTGTATCATCGTTTTGATTATATCCTACTTCAAACTTTCCTACCCATATTCCACTTACTCCTAATGTTGTAAACGCTGGATGGGTTAACCATTCTCCTGTTGTTGTGCCAACTTCTTCTTGATCATCAATACTTTGAAATTCTATTTTTATTTGTTGTACCTTATTTGTATTTTCACTTTGTGATGCATATTTTTCTGAATTAAATATTTGATATTTATATCTTGGTATCCAGACAAAATAAGCTCTTATTTTTTCTTCTGGAATTTCAGTTGTATAATCATTATAATTACTTTCATCTGCATTGTCTGTTAGTAGTACTGCATTAGCCCATTCTTGATTACTATAGTTATACCACTCTTTAGTTGTATCTGCTTTGGTTACTTTTCCTTTTTCTGATATTTTTACTGGTACCAAATTTCCCTTTATTACTGGATCACTTCCTTTTAATATCTCATCTGTATATGTCATATTTGCTACTTCATATGTTGACGCTGTTACTGTATTCTTGCCATTTCCTGTATCTTTTACTCGTGCTACTAATTTTCCATTACTTGTAAAATCTACTGTTGCTGTTGTTCCATCTTCTACTTCTGTCCAACCAGTTTCACTTAAACTATCTGTGTACTTTTGATATTCATATACCCAATTTTCTTCTTTTGGATTTGGATATGTTATTGTTACTACTACTTTATTTACTTCTTCTACTGTTTTATATGTTGGTTCACTTATATCTGTTGTTTTTACTGTTATCGTGTCTTCTTCTATTACACCATCATTATCTTCTACTTTTACTTTTATTTTATAACTTGTATTTTTTGTTAATTCTGTAAATTTATGTGTATTTTCATTTTCCATTTCTCCATATTCTTCTCCATTTATGGCATAATAATATCCTTTTATATTATTTTGATTATTTACATCTACTACTACTATTATACTACTACTTGTTACTGAATTTGGTACTATATTATATATTTCTAGTGGCTCTACTATTTCATCACAACTTCCTTTTACTACTGTTAACCTAGTTTTTCTACCACTTGCACAATATTCTCCATTACTTACTTTATCTGCTATTACTTCTTCTTTACTATTCTCTTTTATTACTCCACTTTTAAAATTATTATTCTTTAATTTTAAATCTGTTACCTCTATTCCTTCACTTGGTATTTCATCTATTTTTTCTTCTAACAAATAATAATCTGTGGCATCCATCGCAAACTCTACACTTCTTTTATAACTTTCTTGTTTTGCTTTTTCTATTACGTTTATTACTATTGGTGTTGCGATTAATGCTATTACTCCTAGTATTACGATTACTGCTAAAAGCTCTATTAATGTAAATCCTTTCTTATTATTTTTCTTCATTTTCTAATACCTCCCATACTTATATTTATCTACATTTTCCCACAACAAAAAGCCATGATTAAAACATGACTTTTAGGTATCATTATTATATTTATTACTTACTAAATACCCCCCCCCATTTGCTATTTGCTAACATACTCATTCTCCTTTATCTACTATCTATTACATTACTAATATACCATTAAATCAACATTTATTCAAGTATGTAATATACTACTTTACATAAAAAAGATTCAATAACTTGAATCATTCATTATTCTTAAATCTATTTAAATTATTAAACTGATTTAAATCAGTAGGTTTTTCAACCTTCTTAAACTCTTTACCATTTAACAAATCTTGATTGTCTTTTTTAAATTTTTCAATCATATCAAAACGTGTATTTTGATTCATAGGTTTCTTAATAGGATTAACTAAATTAGGTTCATTATTATTTCTAAAACTATTCTTACTAAAATCCATTACTTCAAAAAAGGATTATTCTTTTTTTCATAACCTAAATTAGTACTAGGACCATGACCTGGATAAATCAAAACAGAATCATTCATCCTCTTAATCTTACCTATACTCATACCCATATCCTTAACACTTCCCCCATCTAAATCAGTTCTTCCAATTGACTCCTTAAACAAAAAGTCTCCTGTAAATAAAATATTATCAAGTGGGAAAAAGTAACTTATCGAATCATTAGTATGTCCCATCGTATAAATAACATTAAACTTAAAATTACCTATCTCATATTCCCCTTCATCAAAATACCCCTTATCATAAACAACCACACCATACTTTTTAACTAACTCACCTAAAGCACCA
The DNA here is from genome assembly GCA_947595415.1 of uncultured Bacilli bacterium. Taxonomy (GTDB): domain Bacteria; phylum Bacillota_I; class Bacilli_A; order RF39; family UBA660; genus CANQER01. Next base: position 9,336 of record CANQER010000004.1, on the reverse strand, counting down.
ACATGATCAGGATGTCTATGTGTAAGTAATACACCTTTTAACTTGTATTTTTTTACTTCCTCATCAATACGTCCAAAATCATCACCTGGATCAATTACCAAACACTCATCATCCTTAACAAGAATATAACAATTAGTTTGAAGTAAACCAACCTTAATTACTTTTACTTGCATCCAATACCTCCTTCACAGGTCTATAAGTTAATCTATATCCATCTATAAGTCCATACTTATTCATAAGTTCAATATGCCTTTTAGTAGGATATCCCTTATGCTTACCAAACTCATAATTAGGATATTTTTTATCTAAATCATACATCATCCTATCCCTAGTTACCTTAGCAACAACACTAGCAGCTGCGATAGAAATACTTTTTGAATCCCCCTTAATAATTGATGTTGTTTCAATATCAAGATCTAAAGGCATCGCATCAATTAAAACATGTTCTAAATTAACCTTTTTTCTAACCTCAGCAATCGCAATTAACATCGCCTTTTTAGATGCATTATAAATATTAATCTCATCTATCTCCTTATTAGAAACAACCCCAATACCATAAGCTAAACAATTATTAACAATATATTCATAAAACAAATTTCTTTTTTTCTCACTAAGCTTTTTAGAATCTGTAAGACCCTCTAAGATAAAACCCTTAGGTAAAACAACACAACTAGCAACCACAGGACCTATTAAAGGTCCTCTGCCTACTTCATCAACTCCCCCTATATAATTTATCCCTAAATTATATAACTCATTTTCATAGTGATATAAATCCATATTACCTCTATTTAACCACAATATTAACTAACTTAGATTCAACAGTTATAACCTTAACAATTTCTTTGCCCTCAATATAATTTTTAACATTATCAATCTCTTTAGCTAAAGCTACCATTTCATCTTTACTAGTATCCATTTTAACAGTAATTTTACCTCTTAACTTACCATTTACTTGAACTACCATTTCATACATATCATCCAAAGTTTTAGCTTCATCATAAGTAGGCCAATCTTCATAAGTAATTGTATTATCATGACCTAACATTTGCCATAACTCCTCAGTAATATGAGGAACAATTGGATTTAAAAGTTTTAAGAAATTGTTTGCATATTCAAGTGGAAAAACATCTTCCTTATAAACAGCATTAATAAAAATCATCATACTACTAATAGCTGTATTAAATCCTAAAGTTTCATAATCTTCAGTTACCTTTTTTACAGTCTTATGATAAATACTTTCCAAATTAGGATTAGCTTCATCCTTTATTTTATCAAGTTCAGTATAAAGACGCCAAATACGATCTAAAAACCTCTTAGCCCCATCAACACCTTGTTCACTCCAAGGTTTAGCAGCTTCAAGTGGTCCCATAAACATTTCATACAACCTTAAAGTATCAGCCCCATGAGAATTAACAATATCATCTGGGTTAATAACATTACCTCTTGATTTACTCATCTTTTCATTATTAGATCCTAAAATCATACCTTGATGGAATAACTTTTTAAATGGTTCTTTAGTAGGTACTACTCCACAATCATATAAAACCTTATGCCAAAATCTTGAATAAAGTAAGTGAAGTACAGCATGTTCTGCTCCCCCAACATATAGATCAACAGGTAACCACTTTTTAAGTAATTCAGGATCACATATTTCTTTGTCGTTTTTAGGATCGATATATCTTAAATAGTACCAACAAGATCCAGCCCATTGTGGCATCGTATTAGTTTCTCTTTTACCAACCTTACCATCGATTTTTACTGTTAACCAATCTGTACAATGTGATAGTGGACTTTCACCAGTTTTACTAGGTCGATAATCATCTGTAGCTGGAAGTTCCAAAGGAAGTTCATCAATATCAACTGTTCTTAAACTTCCATCCTCCATGATAATAATTGGAATTGGTTCACCCCAATATCTTTGTCTTGAAAACAACCAATCACGAAGTTTATATTGAACCTTTCTACAACCACATTTGTGTTCTTCTAACCAAGCAATCATTTTGTTGATAGCATCTTCTTTATTAAGTCCATCTAACCAAGAAGAATTTATATGAACTCCATCTAAAACATAAGCTTCCTTAGTTATATCCCCACCTTCTAAAACTGGAATAATAGGAAGATCAAATTTATTAGCAAACTCATAATCTCTTTCATCATGAGCAGGTACAGCCATTATTGCCCCTGTTCCATAACTAGCTAAAACATAATCAGAAATCCAAATAGGAATTTTTTTATCGTTGACAGGATTTATCGCATATGCTCCTGTGAATACACCAGTTTTTTCTTTATTAAGTTCAGTTCTTTCTAAGTCAGATTTACTCATACATACTTCTACATACTTTTCAATCTCACTTCTTTGTTCATCACTACAAATGTCTTTGATAAAAGGATGTTCTGGAGCTAAAACACAATAAGTAGCCCCAAATAAAGTATCACATCTAGTTGTGAAAACTGTAAACTCTTTATCAGTATCAGCTATTTTAAAAACAACATTAGCCCCTTCACTTTTACCAATCCAATTTTTTTGCATTTCCTTAGTTGAAGCTGGCCAATCTACTAAATCCAAATCCTCTAACAAACGATCTGCATACTCAGTTATTTTAAGTACCCATTGACGCATTGGTTTTCTAACAACAGGATAACCACCACGTTCACTTTTACCATTAATTACTTCTTCATTAGCTAAAACAGTCCCTAACTCTTCACACCAATTAACAGGTATCTCATCAACATAAGCTAAACCTTTTTCATAAAGTTTTAAAAATATCCATTGCGTCCATTTATAGTATGAAGGATCAGTGGTTGAAATTTCTCTATCCCAATCATAAGACAAACCTAAAGATTTAATTTGTCTTTTGAAAGTTTTTATATTATCACTAGTAAACTCTTTTGGATGATGTCCTGTTTGAATAGCGTATTGTTCAGCAGGAAGTCCAAAAGCATCCCAGCCCATTGGATGAAGTACATTAAACCCTTTCATTCTTTTATAACGCGCAACTATATCAGTAGCTGTATACCCTTCAGGATGACCAACATGAAGTCCTTGGCCAGATGGGTATGGAAACATATCTAAAACATAATATTTAGGTTTTGTATCATCATAAACATCTGTTTTAAAAGTTTTATTCTCATCCCAATATGTTTGCCATTTCTTTTCAATTTCTCTAAAATTATACATTTTTATCTTCCCTTCTTTTTAAACTAACCCCTATTATATGATACATAATTAAAATCAAGATGATAACCAGTGGAAAACCTATGATAGGAATAAATAATATATTATCAAAACTTCCTACAACTGTTATAGTTAAAGAAATAATTAATGCATTAGTAGAAGAAGTTATATGAGCTAACTTTTTAATATCGATTTTTTTTAAATCAACTTTATATTTTTTAACTAAATATAATACTTCACTACTTTTTTTATACTTTTCTAATTGTTGTTTTTTAGATATTACAAATATAAAATAACAAAAATAGATAACTATAAAAAATACTAAAAATACAACTATATTATTCATAACTCCTCCTACTACAAAAAAGTATCATAAACCAAGTAATTATTACCTTAATTTACAATACTATTTTCTAACTAAGGTTTTAAATTATAACCTTATTATAATATAAATATCGTTTATTATCAATATTTTTTGTTAGATTTGTTCGATATATTCTAAAAGTTTTAAGAATAATCTTACATATTTTCGCTCTAAACCACGATTACCTAGTTTACGTATTTCAATCCTTTTTTTCTTAATTGGTAATTCACTAAACAAAATAGAATCGATTTTTTCTTTCATTTCTGTTTCAATTTGTAGATCAGATATGATTGATTCAATATCATCGTTGATAAGTCTTACAGCATCTATTTCAATATCATTACCCTTACAATTTAAAGTCAACTGACCAATTGTTGGAACATCTCTTACTTCAACTACGAAGTCTGTTTTATCAACATAACAGTTAGCTTCAATAGGATCATTATTAAAATAAGTAATAACATCATTAGCTCTTTTAGTATTACGAAAACGAATTTTATAGTTTCTCTTATCTGGAACTATTCCACTTTTACCTTCTAAAGCTCTAATAATTACAGTATAGTTATTAGGTAGATAATTATAGTCAATACTAGTTAGTAAATAATAACCCTTTTTATATAGATCACTTACACCATCATCTTCGTATAATTTATACAAATTAGATTTACCTGGGAATATTTGAATTTCCATATTTTTAGGTGGTGTTGTATCGTTTAAGTTATCGTTTTCGCCAAATGTAATAATTGATCCTGCTTTAGCAAACACTGGATAATCTTGATCTTTGAAAAATGATATATAGTTTCTATTACCTGGGAATTTTTTACCAGTTACGAAATCATACCAAACACCATCTGGTAGATAAAATCTATGAATTACCCTATTCATAAGATAATCCTTTTTATTTACAATTGGACATACAAATAGTTCACTACCAAAATAATACTCATTTCTGATATTTACATCATCAAACATTTCAGGATATTTATAATAAATTGGTTCTACCATTGGTTTTCCATATTTATGATACTTATAAGCTTCTGTATATAGATATGGAATTAAACGATGTCTTAATTGAAGATATTGTTTAGTTATTTCATAGGTATTAAAACTCCAACGCCAAGGTTCTCTTTTATAATACTTACCTTTTTCTGCTCCAAATTTTAAAATTGGACTAAAAACACCTAATTGAACATATCTAATATACAAGTTATTATCTTCAATCCCTTTAAAGTATCCTCCTATATCATGAGCCCAAAAGTTTACTCCCATATTAGTAGCACTTACATTGTGAAATGGAATTGATTTTAAAGTATCCCAACCAACTATTGTTTTACCAGAATATAAAATTGGATATCTATGAGCTGCTTTACTAGTATTTCTAGTTAAAACCATAGGTCGTCTTTTCGAGTTACGCATCATATCATAAAATTGATAATGACTAAGTAACCATAAATCGTTTAATCTTTTTTTATCATCAAAATCGATCCAAAAGAAATCTACTCCTAAATCATCTAAAGGATGAATTAACTCTTTTAAATAAGTGTCTAAAACATGAGGATCATATACATTAAATGGAATAATGATATCTTCAGTTATATTTAAAGCTTGTCTTACATTTTCATATCTTTCTTCATAAGGATATATTCCATTAAAAGGATTGATATTAAGACCTAGTCTAATACCATTAGAATGAAGATAAGATATCATTTCATAAGGAGCTTCAAAATACTCTTTATTGAAAGTAAATCCACTTTTTACGTTATTAACGCCATTATATTTTCTAACATGCCAGTCTTTATCTAAAAGTAAAACTGATAAAGGTATTTCACTAAAATTAAACTCATCGATTAAATTTTTTAAACTGACATCATTATAGTCAATATTACGACTCCACCAATTACCTAAAGCATATCTTGGTATTAAAGATGGATAACCAGTTATTTTATAATAATCACTTAGACAACCTTCAAAATCTTTTTGGTAAACAAATAAATAGATATCAATTCCTTGACTTTCTTTTTTCTTAACTGCTCCATTAGGAAGTAAGATATTATCATTACTATCATCAATAGAAGCAAAACCTTCTGTTGAATACAAACCTCGTTTAAATCTTTGTTGGCCATTTTGTGATATTAAATCAAAACCAGGTGTTCCAATATTACGTGCTTCTGGATGATTATAATACCAAGTTCTATCACTATTTACTAGTTGAACTTTCAAATTAGCAATAGGATTTATTTTGCTTCCTACAAAAGGTTTACCTTTTTCATAATAAAGATGAAAATAACTAGTTTTAATTTCTAAAGTTCTTGCGTCTTCTTTAACTTCAAATTTTGGAACTTCAAAGTTTCTGTACCACACTAATTCTGTAGGTTCATCAACGAACTGTCCACTTTCATTATACTCTAATCTTACCAGTCTTTCAGTTAGTATTGATATACGATAATTACTTCCTAAAATAATTGATTTAGGATTAGTTAAAGCTAAATCATAACTAACTTTAAATTGTTCGCCTAATTCGTACATAAGCCACCCCTTATTCTATAATTCTTCTATTTTCATAAAATTGGTATGTTTAATAGTTTTAAATGGATAACCACCAGTTATAATAACTTTATCACCATTTTTAATATTCATATTTTGCATAACTAATTGTTTTGATTTAGCAATTATTTTATCCAAAGAATTTAATTCATCTATTAAAATTGGATATACTCCAAAATAAAGTGCTAAATTTTTAACAGTTTCAATATTAGGACTGATAGCTATTATTGGACACACTGGTCTAAAACGACTCATCTTTCTAGCTGTATAACCACTGACTGTTAAAGCAACAATACATCTAGCTTTTAGTCTATCAGCACATTCAATAACACTATAAGCAAGTGTTCCAGTTATATCTTGTTTTTCACTACGTAAAGATCTATCAAGTAAACTCAAGTAATCGATATTTTCTTCAGCTGAAGCTATAATTTTATGCATCATTTCAACTGTTTCGATTGGATATTTACCAATGGTAGTCTCACCTGATAACATTACTGCATCGACACTATCGATAACAGCATTAGCGACATCACTTACTTCTGCTCTAGTAGGTCTATTTACGTTTTGCATTGAAGATAATAGTTCTGTTGCGATAATACATATCTTTCCTGCAATATGACATTTATTGGTTATCATTTTACTTACAATAGGTACACGTTCTAGAGGTATTTCCATACCAAGATCTCCTCTTGCGACCATAATTCCATCACTTATTTTAATTATTTCATCAATATCATCAATACCACTTTGGTTTTCAATTTTAGAAATTATTCCAATATGATCGTTTCCAAGTTCAATTAATAAATCGTTTACTTTTAATACTTGTTCTGAATCAGATACAAATGATAAGGCTAAAAAATCAACTTTTAATTCATCTGCTAGATAAATACATTTTTTATCATATTCACTTAAAAATGGAATGTTTAGTTTTACATTTGGAATACTTATAGTTTTATGACTTTGGATAAATCCTTCATTTAAGACTTCACAAAGTATATAGTTACTTCCTTTTTCTATGACTTTAAGTTCAACACTAGATTCCCCTATTTTAATAATGTTATTGGTTTTAATATCTTTGATTAGATTGTAATCGATTGAAAATTTAGTACTATCTCCAACTACGTCATCCATGTAGATTCTAATTTTACTACCTTTACTTAAGAATGCTTCATCTCCTGTTATATTACCAATTCTAATATCTGGTCCTTTTAGATCAAAAATAATTGGGATATAGGTATTTAATTCTTTATTTACTTCTGCTACATTACGAACGATATTTCTACAAAAATCTTCATCTGCGTGACTTAAATTAATTCTTACTACATTCATTCCTTTAACAACTAATTGTTTGATTGTATCTTTACTACTACTAGCAGGACCTATAGTTGCGATTATTTTAGTCTTATTCATATTATTCACCATCATAATTATACCAAACTAAGCATAAATTTTAAATAGTTTTTTTTAATTTATCTAATTTTTATGATAAAATAGTAAAGGTGGTTATGATATGTATCGAAATACGTATGTTGATATTGATTTAAATAATATTGCTTATAATATTAAAGAAGTTATTTCTAATTACAAGTATAAATACTATTTTGGGGTTGTGAAAGCTGATTGTTATGGACATGGGATTAAGTGTATTAAGACAATGATTGAAAGTGGGATTAACTATTTAGCTGTAGCGACTTTAGATGAGGCTTTAGAAATAAGAGAGTTATATAAGGATATTCCTATTTTATGTTTAGGGGTAATACCTTCAAATTATATTGATTTGTGTATTAAAAAAAATATTACAATTACGATTAATTCTTTGAGTTATTTGAATGATGTTTTAAAAAATGATTGTAAAAATTTAAGGGTTCATATTAAGATTAATAGTGGTATGAATAGACTAGGTATCAAAGATAAAACTGAGTTTGATAAGGTTTATGATTTAATTTTAAATAGTGATATTTACCTAGAGGGAATTTATACTCACATTTATAATGCAGGTAATGAAACTGATACTTTAGACCAATACGATCTTTTTAAAAGTTTAATAAGTGATAAGGATTTAAGCAATTTAATTATTCATATTCAAGCTAGTGATGCTATTACGAATTATCATTTTGATTTAGTTAGTGGTATTAGATTGGGTATTATTATGTATGGGTTTAATAGTGTTTTGAAGTTAAAGAGTACTTTTAAATTACATAGTCAAGTTGTTCAGATAAATAAGTTAAGTAAGGGTGATAAGTTAGGTTACAATAAAGATCACATTGCTTTAAAAGATGAGATTGTTGGGGTTGTTTGTATTGGTTATGCTGATGGGGTTATTAGAAAGAATAAGAATAGATATGTTTATATTAATGGTAATAGATACCCTATTATAGGTAATATTTGTATGGATATGATGTTTGTACTTATTGATTCTAGTGTTAAACTTTATGATGATGTTTTAGTGTTAAGGGATAATGATCATATTAATGAGGTAAGTAAACATTTGGATACGATTCCATATGAGGTATTGTGTAGTGTTGGTAAGAGAGTTTTAAGGGTGTACAAATAGTGTAAATTTAACACAATTTAGACATATAAAAACATCTGATTTCAATTAATGATTTCAGATGTTTTTTTATTAAGATGTAGTACTTGGTGAAAGGACTAGGCGAGTGGAATAAATACTATTAGAATTTCCATCAAGATTAGAAAATTGGAATATTCCAGCGTATGTATTAGCCGCATAATAACACCCTCTAATAAACCAAGAATTACTAGAATAAATGAAGAAGGCATCATCAGTATACCAATTTCTTGTTTCTGCCGTTGCATCCCCTAATTTTCTTGTACTATAATTAGTATCTGAATTTGCTAAACTATCATCATCATAAACGTCAAAGTATTTTGCTAAATTTGGATATTGTTCTATTGGGTCACTTGTAAATCCACTATATTGTCTACTTCCATTTTTTCTATATCCTGCCACATACTCATATGATCCACCTGACATATCATAGATTCCTGTTATATTTCCTGTTGTACTTGCTCCTGCCCCACATGCTCCTTGTCCACTTCCTCTATCTTTTGTATCACTCCACAAACATTGTGTTAATATTGAATCTTTGCTTGGAGTTCCATTACTATATCCTGTATAAGAATATTTTGAAGAATCTCTATATTTATTTTGATATATTTCTTTATTAGAACCAATATAAAGTCCATTACCAATTTTTCCATACTTTGAATGCGATAAGTATGCTACTGCTCC
>CANQER010000003.1 GCA_947595415.1 uncultured Bacilli bacterium | reverse complement strand
ACCCCCCCCATTTGCTATTTGCTAACATATCCATTCCTCCATAACAAAAATTTATAATAAAACTATTACTTTTCTACACACTTACCATCACCAGGTTTATTACCCTCAACATAAATCTTATCAGTCCATGAACAAGCAGACTTTGTCATCGCATCTTGTAAATAACCACCTAACAACTTAACTATACCCACTACTATTACACTAATAACAGCAATTATAAGTAAATATTCAACCAAAGCTTGACCCTTGTTATTAATCTTCATATTAGACCTCCATACCATTACTATAATAAGTGTATAATTTTTTAAGAAATTTGTCAAATATTTTTTTTTATGTTATATTTGTACTGGTGTTAAATATGTATATAAACGTAAATAATAATAAAATAAATATCTTTATAAATAAAAATTTTATATCCAAATTAAAAGGTTTAATGTTTAAAAAAACCTTCAATTATGGAATATGTCTAGTAAAATGTAATAGTATTCATACATTCTTCATGAAACAACCAATTGACGTATATATGACAGATAAAAACTACCAAATTTTATATATCTACAAAAACCTTAAAAAAAACAAAATAATCCTACCTAAAAAAAATGTTTACTATACCTTTGAATTACCAATAAATATAACAAATTATAAACTAAACGAAAAAATAAAACTCCAATAAAGTTTTATTTTTTATACTCAAATTCATAATCTAAAATCCTTACATAATCCCCTTCATTAGCTCCTAATCTACTAAGTTCATCATCAATACCTAACCTTCTTAACTTATTAGTAAACCTTAAAACAGCCTCATCACTATTAAACCTTGTCATCTTTAAAATCTTTTCTACCTCTTTACCCTTTATAACCCAAACATCATTATCTTTAGTAATAGTAAAAGGTTTTTCCCTTTGAAATTTATACAAAACATGACTTTCAACCTTATCTTCATCATACAAAGACTTCTTAGGTATTTTATCTAACATATCAGCTATTTCAATAAGTACAACATCAATACCCTCATTTTTAAAAGCTGATATAGGATATACTTTACTATTTACCTTTTTTTGAAAAGCCTCTAAATTCTCTTTTGAACCTGAAACATCCATTTTATTAGCTATAATAATTTCAGGTTTTTCTAAAATCTTAGGATTAAAATTTTTAAGTTCCTCTTTGATAGTTATATAATCATCATAAGCATCTCTTCTTTCAAAACAAGCCATATCAACAATATGAGCTATAACCCTAGTTCTTTCAATATGACGTAAAAACTGATCACCCAATCCTTCACCCAAAGAAGCCCCTTTTATAAGACCTGGTAAATCAGCAACCACATAAGATCTATCATCCTTAGTTTTAACAACCCCTAAATTAGGTTTTAAAGTCGTAAAAGGATAATCTGCTATCTTAGGTTTAGCCTTAGAAATTTGGGAAATAAAAGTTGACTTACCAACACTAGGCATCCCTACTAAACCAACATCAGCAAGTAATTTTAGTTCTACCTTAACCTTACGATACTCTCCAGGTTCCCCATTTTCACAAATACTAGGAGCTGGATTATTTCGTGTCGCAAAAGCCATATTACCACGACCTCCACGACCCCCATAAGCAACAACTACCTCTTCTTCTTTATTTACCAAATCAGCAATCACAAAACCAGTTTCAACATCAGTTAAAACAGTTCCCACAGGTACTTTAACATAAATATCCATTGCCTTCTTACCATGTTTTCCCTTACCTAAACCATTTTCACCCTTTTTACCCTTTATAATTCTATGATAGCGTAAATCAACAAGCGTATTTAAACCCTCATCAACCTTAAAAATAATATTGCTTCCACGACCCCCATTACCACCATAAGGGCCACCCATTTCCACATACTTTTCACGTCTAAAAGCCATACACCCATTGCCACCATCACCAGCATATAACTCAACTATAACTTCATCTATAAACATATTATCCCTCATCTTTCTATTATAATATCAAAAAACAATATTATTTTCAAGATAAAAGACCCTAAGGTCTAATCTATTTTTTTAAGTATAATATTTTTAATATCAATAGCAAATCCATCACTAATAGTAATAGTACTATCACTTTCATAGGAATTATTTAATAACTCTTCATCTTCTAAACTAACCCCTTTTAATACTTTTACATAATTATTCTCATCAACTACTTTAACCTCATAAGTACCAGGTAAAATATCTTTACCTATTAAATACATTCCATCTTTATATTCATCTAATACATTAGGTAAATAACTATCATAATCGATTTTTTCAATTGTACAACTTTCTATATTAATAGCATAATCACTACTTTTAATTTCAATATAACCATTATCTATAAAATACTTGTTTTTAATAATACTACTACTTTCCATATCTACCTTACTAAGTCTTTCGATATAACCATTTAAACCCTTAATATCACTAACTTTATAGATACCAGGTAAAATATCTTTATTAACTAAATACCTTCCAGATGAATAACTATTTTTAATACTACCCTTATAAGTATCATAATCTATTTTATAAATCGTAACTCCATTTACCTCAACAGCATAATCACTACTTTTAATTTCCACATAACCATTTGAAATAAACATATTACTAGCAATTATCGATTCCATTCCAATATCTAAAGAATTTAACCTTGAAATATAGCCTCCCATATTACTGTTGTTTAAAACTCGATATAATCCAGGTTCAATTTGTTTAGAAACTACATATTTACCAGTTTGATATAGTTTAGGAACACTTATACTAATAACACTAGAATAACTACTATGAACCCTTTTTTTATCTACTACTTTAAAACTTCTTACTTTATAATAATAAGTTTTATTACCAACACTAGTATCAGTAAAAGTATTAGAAGTTGTATTTTTTAAATAAGTATAACTACCTTTTTTACTGGTTGCTTTATAAATTTGATAGTTACTAGCTCCATTTACTTTATCAATACTTATTTTAACTCCCTTATCAGTCAAACTAACCTTAAAACTAGCAGTCTTTAACTTAGGAGCTATAGTTTTATAACTACTTATTTTACTATACGTTTTAACCTTACCAGATTTACCTACTGCTTTTACTTTATAGTAATAAGTCTTACCAGTTTTTAACTTAGTATCGATTATACTCTCACTAGTAGAACCAATACAAGTATAAGTTCCATTTTTTTTACTTGATCTATAAACTTTATAACTAATAGCTCCACTTACCTTATTAATAGTTATTTTTACTTTGTTATAATCATAACTACTTAAAGTAAAACTAGGTGTTTTAGGAGATGTTTTACCACTTTTGATACTAGAATACTTACCAAATATAGTTTTACCATTTACCTTTTTATAAGCTCTAATTTTATATTGATAAGTTTTATTATATTTTAAATTTGAATCTTTATAAGTCGTTTTATTAGTAGTTTTAATATGAACAAACTTATCATTTTCCATACGATATATTTTATATCCAACTACATTTTTAACTTTTTTATAAGTTAAAGTTATATTATTACTACTAATTGATACATCAGTTATTTTAACTTGACTAGGTGTTGAAGTAGCTTTAACTGGTATCATAAATAAAAAAGAAACAATTAAAATTAACAATATTTTTTTCATACTATCACCATTTTTAGTTTAACATCAACTTTAAGTTGGTGTCAATAAATTATTAAAATCTTTAAAATAACTTTACAAAAAAAAGAAGATTACTCTTCTATTTTTTCATTAGCCCATTTATTTAAATCATCAATCTTACCCTTTACATATTGTTTAGCTTTAGGATAGTTTTCCTTACCAAAATCAGTTATCGAATCAGCTACTTCTTTAGTTTTATCTTTCATTTTATTATAAGAATCACTACCAATTACTTCTTCTAATTTATTATCTGCACTTTCGATTGCTTTATCTATTTTAGGATAAACATATAAATACGCTTTATAACCATTTTCAAAAGTCTTATCTTTAATATTACCTAATTTTTCTTTATAATCTGGAAAATACTTTTCAATTTGATTATCCAAAATAATAAAAGTATTATAAACATCATATTTAACTTCATCAGTAACATCATCAATACTATAACCATTTATTTCATAAGTACCATTTATAAAACTTACTATTTTAGCAAAATCTAAAATAATTTCATCCTTATACTTTTCTCTATTTTCTTTACTTAATTTATCCTGAATACTATCCTTTATATCCTCTACTTTATCAGCTACTAAATCATTAGGACTTGCGTTTATATCAGCAGATTCATAACTTACATTATTATCTACTTTACCATATGTATCCTCATCTTTAGGATTATCTACTTTATCATGTACACAACCTGTTAAAATAATTGATGATATTAAAATAGGTATAAGTGATTTAGTTATTTTTAAATTATTAATCATTTTTTTCATCCCCTTTAATGCAAGTATTCTACCACTAATCACAAAAAAAAGCAATACTATTTTTTGTTTGATAAAACTGTACTTGCGATAAGAACAATTATTAGTATTACTACAATTATTATAATTAAATTTAAGTTAGTTGACCCTGAACCTGGTTTTTGGACTACTGCTAGAATATTAAAGTGTTTTAAGTTCATATTAACCTCCTAATACTAGTATGGTAAATGGAATCAAATTATACACAAATTTAATAAACATTAAAATGAAAACATTATCCTTATTTCGAACATAAGCGATTGATAATATAAGTGCAGGTAAGAAATACATAAACATATACATACCTAAATGAACATTAGTTAAATCAGCATAAACAAAGTTCATAATAGTATAAATAACACTACTTACAATTACAAATGCTACTTTATTATCAACAACATCTCTAATAGATTTTTGGAAAACCAATATTTCAGCTACAGTAGCGAATATCAAGGTTAAGAATGCTGTATACAAAAATGAAATATCAAATAATGAATTTAAAGTTGTCGTATTTTCATCAACTTCGACATCTCCAAATAATAGTCCTGAAATAAATCCCATTATTATATTAGCAATAAAAATAATTAATACCCATTTTAAAATACTGAAAATTTTATCTTTTAGTTTATAGTTTTTAATGTAATCAATAAAATCACTTTTTATATCTTCCTTATAAGCAATTACTACTCCTAAAAAGAAGATTAGATCAGCTATGAAACTTGAAACAATTTCACCTAAGTTAAATATTCCACACAAATACACGATTATATTTTTATAGAATAAGTAACAAATAAAAACGATCAATGTTTTTAAAATTAAATTTTTATTCTTTACTAACATACAATCCCTACTTTCATATTAATTGTAACAAATAATTATAATTTTTACAAGATTTTTGTTGTTTATTGTAGTAATTTATAAAAAAAGACTACAATGAAATTTACCCATTTCATCATAGTCTTACACTAACTAATTACAATATATATATTTTAATTAGTTAAATCTTATAAAAATCTTTTTAACCAAGCCCAAGCAAATTTCATACCTCGATTCCTCCTTCCCATTCTCTACTTAAAGTATATCACAATAAGAAAAAAAATACAACTAAAATTTGTATTTATTTCATTATATGCGATTTTCATAAACACTTACTTGTTTTCGATCGCGTCCTAAACGTTCATATTTAATATATCCATCCATCTTCGCAAATAAAGTATCATCACTACCAATACCTACATTTTTACCTGGATATATCTTAGTTCCACGTTGACGATAAATAATAGAACCAGCTTTAGCATATTGTCCATCACTTACTTTAATTCCAAGTCTTTTAGAAATTGAATCTCGACCATTTTTAGTTGAACCTTGACCTTTTTTATGTGCAAATAATTGAATATTTAACTTTAAAAAATTCATTAGAGCACCTCCTTATTTATTACAATATTTTTGGGATAATTACTTCTTAATTCAGATACTAAATCAATCATGTTAGTAAGCAAGCTATCAATTACTAAATCATGTTTAAGGACCTCTATTTTTAAAAAACCTTCTTTTTCATCATATATAAGTGCATCTTTATCAATTCTAAGAATTCCATTTACAGTAGTTATACAAATACTACTTAAAGCTGCACAAACAATATCCTTACCAACTACCTCATAACCTGAATGACCAGTAACAACTAGATTTTTAACTAAATTATCCTGATATAAAACTTTAACTTTTACCATAATTACTTAATTGACTTAATTTCAATCTTTGTATAAGGTTGGCGATGACCTTGTTTTTTACGATATTTCTTTTTAGGTTTATACTTAAAAATAGTTATCTTTTTTTGTTTACCATGTTTAATAACTTCCCCAAGTACATTAGCTCCACTAACATAAGGTCTTCCAGATACTCCATTTACCATTAAAACCTTGTCAAACTTAACAGTATCCCCTACATTAGCGTCAATTTTTTCAACATAAATAATTGAACCTTCTTCAACGTAGTATTGTTTACCACCAGTTTCAATAATTGCTTTCATAGATTACCTCCTTTATTATCTAAGACTCGCCTTTGAGGTACATAAGTTTTAAAACCTCTTTAGTGCGGTTGTAGAACGAGGTCTACACACTTATAGATTTTATCATACTTTAAATCTGTTGTCAAACCTTTTTTTTAAAAGGGTTTTTTCTGTTACATACCTATTTTTATCTTTAATGTAATGTTTATAATCACGATACATATTACTAATATTTGAAATATATTTAACCTTTTTAAAATTTATATCATACAAATACCTTTCAAACAAAAACTTGTTAAAAATAAACCTATGTTTTAAATACTCATCTATTACTTTAACTAACAAAAAACTAAACACTAACAAATATATTAAATTATTAAACCTTAAAAAAACAAAAAAACTTATAATAGATATATAAATAGTAATTAAATGACTTATTTTAAAAGGTAAAACCTTATTTAAAAAAACATTTACTAATTTTGATCCATCTAAAGGAATAATAGGAATTAGGTTAAATAAAAGTAAAAAGTAATGATAATTAGTAAACAAGTTTTGATCAAATATAATATTTTTAAGGATAAAATAAAAAACTATTTGAAATAGTGGTCCTGAGATAAGTATTAAAAACTCTTCTTTGATAGGTCTATTTAAGTGTTCTTTAAATATAGTTACTGCCCCAAAAGGTAATAATATTACTTTATCAATATGCCATTTATAATAGATTGCCACTAAAATATGACCTAATTCATGAACAGTTATAATTATACTTATTAAAACAAAATCTTTAAAATGACCTGTTATAAAGGAAATAAAGGCTACTATCCAATATAATATATTAACCTTAATTTTATGGTAGATATTTTTTATAATCTTCAAATTTACCATCTTTTTCAAAAAGCATATAAATTTTATCACTTAATGCCTCACCTAATAGCCCACCCTTATTTACATAATCATACATTTTAACATTCAAATTTCCTATATTACTATACCAAATATCTACCCCATCATCACCTTCAATTATGACTATATCTTTAAAACCATTTTTTTTACCAATAAAGATAACCATGCCACTTTCTAAAGCTGGAACTAAATAATTTTTAGATACATTTAAACAAACTCCATCTTTATATTTACTAGCTTTAGTATAGGTTATTTGTTCATCAAAAACTGGTTTTAAAGAGTTATCTAAAAAATCACTAAATGGAATAGGACTTCCAAACTTTTCTTGGTACCATTTATTAATACTAGTAAAAGATATGTTATTTTCATAGATATTACTATAAAAAGTTTTTTTAAATTCACTATCTTTTTTAAGAAGGATTAATACTACTAAAGTAATAATAACAATTATAAGTATTTTAGATAAATACTTAGTAAATTTACTAAAAACCTTATCCATAGTATCACCTTATTAATTATATGTATAAAAAAAAATTTTATTAATCGATTTTTAAAATTTTTCTTTTTTTACTTATAAAATCTAACAACAAATACATTATAAAAGCATATATAACGTTGATTAGTAAAGATGAAGTTATACTATTTACAAGATCTAGTAAAACAAATTTTTTAAGGGTCATAAAAATAAGAAGGAAGTAGTTTAAAATACGATATATAACTATTACTACTCCACTTATAAAAATAACGTTAAAAGCATTATTAGAAAACCAAATATTAATAGCTCTAATTAGATAAGCTATTACTAAAAATAGACAAGCATTTAAAAATAATACATTGGTAAAAGTAATATCATAAAAAAAACCTAAAATGAAAGCATATTTTAAATAACTATAGTTTTCTTTAGTAAAAAATGGATAGATTAAAACAAGGGATATTAAAGTAAAACAAGGGACAAATAAATCTGTATTCATAGGTATAAAATTAGATACTAAAGCTTCTAAAAAAAAGGAAAATATCATTGTAAATAATACTAAACTCATTTTGAATCTTTCCTTTTTAAAACAGTTACTACTGTTATATCGTTAAAATCTACATCTGATTTAACTTCTACAATTTTAGCTAGATCAAAATTGTCTGTGGTTATTTTATTTACTTTACCTATGATTATTCCACTTGGGAAAATATCACCAAGACCAGTTGTTGTGACAAGACTATCTTTTTTAATACTTGTATTTTCTGATATTCCTTCAACTATAAAAGCTTCATTTTTTTTATCATATCCAGTTAAAAGTCCATACACATATTTGCCATCATTATTTATTTTAACTGATATTTTATTGTTGACATCTTCTGTGGTTAGAAGTTTTACTGTACTATTATAGTTACTAACACTACTGATCTTACCAATAAGTCCATTAGGTACAATAACTGCCATATCTTTACTTACCCCATTTTTAAGACCTTTATCGATAGTAATGGTATTGTACCAATATCCAATATCACGATTAATAACTGAAGCATTTAAATACATATTATCAGATAAATTTTGGTTAAGTTTTAAAGTTTCTTCTAAATCGTTAACCATTTTTTCTAGTTCTTCTTTACGAGCTATAGTAAGACTCATATTATCTACTTTCTTTTTAAGTTCAACATATTTTTTATATAAATCCTTTTTTTCACTTGATTCATTTATCATATCCCCTATAAATCTAAAAGGACTTACAACTATTTTGTTGATAAATAAAACTGTATCTTTTATTACTTTTTCTGGAGCAGTTAAATCTCTTGTAGGTCTAATTGTAATGGCAATTCCAGTTAAAACAATAACTACAACTAATAAAACAACTAAAACTATATATTTACCCTTTTTCTTTTTTTTATGATACATGCCTATCACCTTTTTTTATTATAATATATTTTTTCTAATTTAGCTACACAATATCGCCATTTTCATAAAAACTATAGTAATTATTACTACTTATAATGATATGATCGATTACATCTATTCCAAGTAACTTTCCAATTTTGATAAGTTTGTTGGTAAGATCTATATCTTCTTTACTTGGTATTACATCTCCACTTGGGTGATTATGTAAACAGATAATAGCTGAAGCACTTAGGATATATGCTTGTTTGAATATCTCTCTTGGATGGACAACACTGTAGTTGACTGTTCCAATATAAAGTAGTTTATCTGCGATAATAGTTTTTTTATTATCTAGATAGACACAATAAAAGTGTTCTTGTTTTTTACTTCCTAATATTTTTTTATAGTATTCATATACATAAATAGGATTGTTCATTTTATAGTTACAGAGTGTATCTAAATTACTATAAACACGTCTTCCTAGTTCTACAGCAGCTAAAATATCACATGCTTTAGCTAGTCCTACTCCTTTTATTTGATTTAATTGTCTTATATCCATATCTTTTAGTTTATCAATACTTTTGATACTAGAAAGTATTTTACTAGCGAGCATTTTGGAAGATTCATCACGTGTTCCTGTTTTTAATAAAATAGCTAATAATTCTTCGTTACTTAAACTACTAACCCCATTATTGATAAGGCGTTCTCTTGGTCGATCACTAAGAGGAATATCTTTAATTTTCATTATCTACTACCATCTCCTCATATTTACTTAAAACTTGACTACAAATAGCTTCAATAGTTTTATCATCATTTGTCTGTTTTAATAGTTCATCATATTGATCTAATACAGTTAAAAATCCATCGTTGTCTACTTGATATTTCTTCTCATATATATTATATTTTATACTATTATAATAACCTTTTATTTTAGTTAAATTGTTTTTATCATGAGTTATACAACCAAAAGCATGATACAAATCATCTTCTTTAGAATATATATAATAAGATAAAGATTTCATCTTATTTTCCATGTTATCTTTGTTTTTATAGACCCCAAGTTGAATAAAGTATAGTTCATTAGAATTATTAAAAACTGTTTGAATTTTATTTTTGTTGTCATATTTTTCATAGATATAGTAACCTAAAATAAATCCCATTATAAGAGCTACTAAGATAGGAAAAAAGTATTTTATCTTCATATTATCACCTAGTTTATTATCCAATAAAAAAAACAAACTTTTTGTCGAAATATGAATAAATTTTTAAAATTATATTTTTTTTGTATAAATTTTGATAATTTTAACACTATCTAATAGAAAGGAGATTATATGGATAAAGTACCTGAAATTATATCAACCAAAGATTTAGATTATATTTCTGATATGTTTAATTGGAATTTTACTGCTAGTAAAAAGTGTAATCATTTTATATCTGAAGTAGATGATGAACAAATAAAAGATATGATTACTAAAGTAAGGGATATGCATTCTAAACATTGTCAAAAATTAATAACTATTCTAGGAGGTAATAATGAATAATACTGTTAGTAATATAAAAAAAGAAGTACCTAGTAATACTTCTTTAAATGATAAAGATTATTTAACTTGCGTTTTAGAAACTTTAAAAAATAATGTTAATAATTATTCTTATGCTTTAAATGAAGCAAGTAATGATTATCTATATTTTAAAATTAAAGAAATTTTTGATGAAGCTAGTAAAATGCAAAGAGAGGTTTATAACTTAATGTTTAAAAATGGTTGGTATAGCTTATGTAAGGAAGATGAAGTTAAAGTAAAAGAAAAACATTCTGATTTAACTAATAAAATAAACGAGTTAGCATAAAAAAAACATATAGATATGTTTTCATATAAATATGTTTTTTTTTAACCTATTTGTTTAATAGAAGTTAAATAGTAATTGCCATCTTCTTTGGTAAATCTATATTGGTAACTTTTTTGTTCTTCAACTTCTACGTTATATTTTACTCCTGTTTTAAATTTTACTACTAAGGCTTCATCTGTTTCACTATATTTATAGATTTCAGATACGTTTGTGCCTCCCCCACCTTTACCACTTTTTTCTAAGGCAACAAATGTATTTGAAGATTTTTGATATATATAAGTTAGAAGATACATATAACCTACAAAAGTTTTTTTAGATAAAGTTGCATTTGGTCCAAATAGTTGTTTTTTAGCACTTAAAATTCTATCATATGTATAAACTTTAGCTTTATCGTTTGGACAATAAGGAAGATTTAAAGATTCATCTTCAGTTACATAATAGCTACTTCCATCAGCATAGCCTTCAAATGTTTTACTACAAGTAATAGTATTACTTGCTTTAGCAAAACCAGCAGCTATTGCACTTTTACTAGCTTCGTCACTGTAATCAGTTAAGTAATATGTCCCATTAGATTTAACAATATATTTTTTCATAAGATTTTTTACTTCACTAGCTGTAAGTTTAGTGCTTTCTTCAGTTGTTTGTTCACTACCTTGATTATCTTGTCCTTGACTATCTTCTTCAATACTTGGTCCTTCATAATCTGGTACTGGTTGAGGAGTTGGACTTTCCTCATTGTTTTGAGTTGGATTTTTACTATCTGAATCAGATGATGTAGTCTTTTCACCACCAAATAAAATATACCATCCTAAACCAATAATTAAAATAGCTAAAACCACTATTATCCCTATTAATATACCTCTATTTTCTTTTTCCATATAAAAACTCCTTTCTGCTCTCAGTATAACATAAATGTTACTTATTATCAATTGTTTGTTTTTATAATTAGTAAAGAAAGTGTCAAAAAAAATCTCTTATTAGAGATTTTTATGCAACCTTACTAATTGAAGACAAATAAAATTTTTCATTAGCTTTTTTAAAAGTATATTTATATTTTTCTGTTTTATCTTCACTAGGATTACCATACACTTCATTGTAAGTAAATGTTACTTCTAAAACATCACCACTTTGATCAAATGAATCAATAGTAGTTGTACGTTCTGGAGCAGCACATCCCTTACCAAAAGTATCTAATGCAACAAAGGCATTATTTGAACTATCATAATCATAATATAACCAATTATTAGCTTTAAAATCATTATTAGCTAAACTAGAATTAAGTCCAAACAATTCTTTTTTACTAGCTAAAATAGCATCATAAGTATAAGTATTAGCTTTATCACTTTCACACCACTTAGCTATATCATTAACTGTTGAATCTGAAATATTATAATCACTACTTCCTTCGTTAAAAGATCCTTCATATTTTTCACTACATTTCACACTACCAGTAGCATTAATATTATTAGCTGCAATCCCATTTTTAACATCTTCATTAGTATAATCAGTTAAATAATAATTACTACATTGTTTAATTAAATATTTACTCATTAAACTATCAACTTCACTAGCAGTAAGTTTTACTTCTTCAGTCCCACTACCTGGTTGTTTACTTGTTGTATCATCTGTTGTACCTTTAGTACCTTTAACAATAATAACTCCTGCCAAAGCTAAGACAATTAAACTTAAGATAACTATAGCAGCTATAAGACCACCATTATTTTTCATACCTAACTCCTTTCTGCTCTCAGTATAACATAGATACCTTATTTTGACAATATTTGTAAGAATAATTTTTTTAATTTTTATCATAAATAATTGCTTTAACTATAATTATTTGTTATAATGTAAATAGGTGATAGTATGAACGTATTTATGTATACTTTATTAGTTACAATAGCAGTCTGTATACTTCTTATTTGGTATATAAATACCTATAATAAATATCAAAGTTTTATAATTAGGTTAAACGAAGCTGAAGCCAATATTGATTCTACCTTAAGAAAACGTTTTGACCTTTTAAATAAATCAATAAATATTATTAAAGCTAACGTTAACACTAAAAAAGAAGTATTAGAATCAATTGTTAAATTAAGATCTAGAAAACTTTCTAATTTTGAACTAGATCGTCAGTTATATGAAGCTATTAATGAATTTAATCATTATAAAGAAAGTTATCCAGAACTTAAAAATAGTGAAAGTTTCGTTAAAATAGATGTAGGATTAAACGAAACTGAAGCTGAAATAACAGCAGCTCGCAAATATTATAACGATATCATTACAGATTATAATAAAATAATTAGAACATTTCCTTCTAATTTAGTTGGCAAAATATGTAAATACAAAGAAAAAACATATCTTGATGGTAAAGATATGAATGATGATGACACTAAAGATTTTAAATTGTAAAATCTTTTTTTATACCTTTTTAACAATTAAATACAAAACAAATATTATAAATAAAGAAATTCCTCCAATATATATATATTGACTAGATAAATTACTAACCTTAGTAGCAGATTTTTTTTCTTCCTCATCCATTTGAATAACAATTTCCCCATCTTTGGTGTATTGATATTTTTCTCTTGCGAATCTAGCAATATATTCAGGATCGTTTAACTTTTCAATTTCAGTTTTTAAATACTTTTCTTTTTCTTTTAAATCACTTAATTCACTTTTTAAATTTTTATCTTCTTTATTGAGACGATCAAGATTATAGGTATATAAACACAAACTATAAATAAAATAGCCAATTACAATAAAAGATATAGTTCCAAAAATAACTAAACGTCTTTTAGAAGCTTTTGATACTCTTCTTTTTACCATATAATCACCTAGACAATTATATCATTTTTTATAGTGTTGTGCAACTTTTTTACCCACAATACAACTTGTAATATAACCAATTATTATCATCATAAACTCATATATATGAACTATTCCATTATTAATACTTCTTAAAATAACAAAATAAACAAATACATTTATAAATACAAATAAAAAGGTTATTAGTATTTTAAAAGATTTTACTTTGGAAATTAACTTATAATTCAAATTAACCAATATCATAAATATAATTCCATATAAAAATGAGAACAGTAAAGAAAATATTTGGATTTTTAAACTCATTACTTAAATAGTTTACTAAATATTCCTTCCTCTTTTTTATTTGAAGTTTCCATATAACTTAAACTATTTATCTTACCCTTAATTGAGACATTACCCTGAAAGGTATCAAGTTTAACAATCTCTAAACCTTCTCCTTTTATAACAATATATCCCATATTGGTTTCTAATAAAAACTCTTCATTATCAAAACTATCAATTTTTTTAACGCCACTTATAATAATGTTTTTTCTTTCATTAATACTTACACTGTGACTTGTTAGATTATCAACCTTGTCCATAAAAACCTCCTAATTAATATTATGAGATTTTTAAATAAATATGATAAAAACACTTCAATGAAGTGTTTTATTCAGCTTTATTATATTCTTCAATAATAGCATCTTCAAACATTTTTCTAACTTCTTGATTGATTGGATGAGCTATATCTCTATATCCACCTGTTGCTGTTTTGCGACTTGGCATTGCAATAAATAATCCATTATCACCTTCAATAATTCTAATGTCGTGAACTGCAAAACTGTCGTCTAATAAAACAGTTGCTATCCCTTTCATTCTAGACTCTTCTTTGTCGACCTTACGAACATTTACAGATGTTATTTTCATGTTCTTCTCTCCCTTCAGTATATAATACACCTTAATTGTATAACAAATTTATAAAAAAAACAATAGTTTGTTAAAAATTTTGTCATTTAATAGGTTATTTTTATCGTTTTTGTAATAACATCAGAATATGAAAATGACTTTATTTCAGGATTTTCATCACTCACAAGTTGAACTAGAAATATATAATTATACAATTCTTTAATTGTTACATGGTATTTTTCATACTTATTTCTTCCCAAATTATACTTAATCATAACCTCTTTTCCAAGATGATTATTAAGTTCGTTTTTAACTTCTTCAATCGTCATAAAATCCCCCTATCTAGGATAACCTATATACATAGTTCCTTTGGTTTTAATACCCCCTATTCCTTCTTTACCATAACGTGTCTTTTCAATTATTCCTTTTAGGTCAATATCAACATTGACATCAGCAAAACTCATTTTAGTAGCGATAATAGCAGGATCTAGGGCATGAATATTAATACGTTTAGGACTAGAAGCAAAATTAGCCCCAGCTTTAATTAGTTCTTCATAATCTGATTGACAAGCCCCAGCAATTATTATAAGTTTGTCATGACTTTTTTCATACCTTCTAGCTTCTTTAATTGCTTCAACAAAATTTTTACTATTTTTATAAGCATTTAGATTATCAATTCCACCCTTTTTTTTATAATAAGCATCATGACCAGTTATCACAACTATATCTGGGGTGTATTCTTCAAGCAATTTTCTTATGACAAAAGGAATGTCACTTTCTTTTTCTTTTATCCCTAAAGCAGCAATATTCATCTTTTTATAATAGTCCAAACAACGATTTAAGTAATCATCATCACCATCTATATGAAGTATTTTACCAGGTAGATAAAAATAATCATCACGATCTAACTTTTTAACTTCAATACTATCTAAAAATTTTCTTTCTTCTTTATCGATATCATCTTTATATAACGATAAATCAGATATTTCACTATCAGCATAAAGTCTAATATAAGTTCCTTTTAAATAGGCAATTTCTTCATCAATTTCAATAATTTTAAAAATCGTATCGTGATTATGTGATTTACGAGTTACTAAATCACCTACTTTATAATCCATAATATCACCCTATAAAATTATATGTAAAATTAAATATTTTAGACTTTTAATATTATCAAATTAAATGAATATATTTGATTAGGTGATAGTATGAAAAAGATATTGTGCATCTTATGTTTTTTACTTATGGGATGTGGAAATATCAATATTAATACTAATATTGATGATAGTTTATATATTGGTATAAACTACCCTAAAACTAATATATCTAAACTCGATAAAAAAATAGATAAATATGTAGATGATATTTATAATACATTTATGAAAAAAAGAAAAGATAATAGTGAGTTAAATATTGATTATTCTTATAACATCGTAAACAGTAGATATCTTAATATTATAATCTATACCTACGTTAATAATAAATATCAAGTAAAAAGTTTTATCTTTGATAAAAAGAAAAACAAATTTTTAAATTTAGATGATTTAGTAACTGATCAAAGTAAAGTAGATAGTTTAGTAAAAAAAGAAGCCTTACTAAAAAAGAAAGACATAAATTTAGATAAAATAACCTATGAATTTAGTTTTGATGATAGTAATTTATATTTCTATTTAAAAAATTATAAACTAACTATAAAAATACCTTTGTCTAAAATACCTACCAAATTAAATATAAAAAAAGATAATAACTATGACGATTATAAAGTTATAAAACAGACAAACAATCCTATTGATTATAAAAAACCAGTTATCGCTTTAACATTTGATGATGGACCAAGTAAATATACTAAAGAAATTGTTGAATATTTAAATAAAAATAATGCTTATGCAACATTTTTTGTGATTGGTAATAAGGTAAATATCTATAAAGATACCATTCGTTTAATGGTTAAGTATGGCAATGAAATAGGAAATCATTCTTATTCTCATAAATGGTTAACTAGATTAAACGATGAAGAGTTAAAATATCAACTAGATGAAACTCAAAGGATTATAAAAAAAATAACAGGTTATACCCCTGTTTATTTAAGACCAACTTATGGATCTATAAATGATAAGTTAAGAAGTAAAACTAACCTTAAAATAGCTATGTGGGATATTGATCCAATGGATTGGAAGTACAAAAATAGTAATACTCTAGCTTCTAAAGTTATCCAAAAAGCAGCTGATGAAAAGATAATAATTATGCACGATACTAAAAAAAGAACCTTAGAAGCAGTTAAAATTATTGTAGATGAACTTAAAAAACAAGGGTATCAATTTGTTACCTTAAGTGAATTAGAAGAAGTAAAATTATTAAGGTCATATGAAGGAAAAAAAACTTAGACTTTTAGATATCCAAATGGCTTCAACAATTGTTTTTATCATTGCGACAATTGTGTCTATTATTTTAACTTACAATGAAAAACTAAAAATTCAAAATAAAAAGACTTTATTTGATATAAAGACTTTTAATAACATAATAATTGCTAATAGAACTCTTATTTTACTTCTTGTATTAATTTATTTATATATTGATTATAGTAACTATAAATTAGATATGATAAGTAATCAAAACACCAAACCAGATAAACTTCAACTATATTCATCAATCTTATCAGTAATCGCAGCTATAATTATACTGTATAGTGTTTCTAAATATAAAGATGATCCTGCTGATGTATCAAATCCTACTTTATAGTTTAATTTTATCTTCTAATAAATCTTCATATATTTGTTTTAACTGTAAACCTATTTGATAGATATCTCTTTGTTTAGCTACTAAATATCCCTCATCTACTAGTGAAGGTAGATTACCTTCTAAAATATCTTTAGTTTTACTTTTCATCTCATTATAGGTTTTAAATTTATATACATTTTTCCCATCTTCTAACCATTTTTCATATATAGGAATATCCCTTACTAAAATTGGTGTTTTCATAGCTAAAGCTTCTAGTAAAACAATTCCTTCAGTTTCTTCATAAGTGGCGAATAAAAACAAATTGGCTGCTGAATAAGCTCCTATCATATCATCTCTTTTGATATACCCTGGAAAATGAAGATTAGGAAGTTTAGTTTTAATAGCTTGTCTAACCTTAGAATCTACTGTGTTTAAATTAGTATATCCACACCAAAAAAACTCATATTCTGGCATTTCACTAGCTAGTTTTACAAAATCTAAAATACCTTTTCTTTGAATCCAAAGACCAACTGAAATAACAATTTTATCATCTTTTTTAAAACCATATTTCTTACGAAAAAGTTGGCCTTTTTTTTCATCACGTTTAAATTTTTTTAAATCAATTCCATTTGATATTGCAATAATAGGTTTTTCAAGTCCATAATTTTCAAGTAATCTTTTAGAATATGGTGTAGGAGTTAAAATTAAATCACCTTGACTGTATATTTTTTTAAGCCATACCTTAAAAGCTGGAGCTACTTGATTAGAAAGAAGAAAGGAATTTCTAAAATCTTCTTCTGTTGAATGAGCATGAAGGATTACTTTCTTACCCATTTTTTTAGCTTTTTTACTAAGGGCATATGATTCTGGAAAAATTGTGTTTATATGAGCAATATCATAATCATCTTTAGGATCAGTAGTATAGTCTACACCTACTAGTTTTAACGCCTCTTTTTGATGAATGGTAGCTCTACCTACCCCACTTTTTTCTATTGCTTTCATCTTATCAGCATGAATTAAAACCTTCATCTTATCACCAATATAAATTTATCATATATGTAGTTTTTTGTCAATTTAACTTAGTCTAACTAATATTACATCTTCCCCTATTTTTTCAATTTGATTCCAACTTATATGATACTCTTCTTTAGACTTAAAAAAATTAAAAAAGAAACTTTTTTTTAAAACGATTAAATCATCCATACTACCATCTTCTTTTACTACTACATCAATTATATTTCCTATGTTTTTACCATCAATTACATTTATAATATCCTTATCTTGAAGATCTGATAAATGCATAAAACCACCTATTTAATTGTATTAAATAATACTTAACTTTTTCCTATAAAATCATTTTTTTAATAGCTGAAATTCCATTTTTTTCTAAACGTGATATTTGAGCTTGTGATATTCCTATTTCTTCTGATAACTCCATTTGGGTTTTGCCCATTATATATCTTTGAATTATTACATAACGTTCTTTTTCTTTTATTTTTTCTAAAGCTTCTTTTAAAGCTATTTTAGTATCTAGACTATATTCATTATCTTTTTTATCTTCTAGTTGATCGTACAAATATAGGGTATCTCCTCCATCATTATAGATAGGTTCAAACATACTTATAATATCTTTTACTGATTCTAAAG
>CANQER010000002.1 GCA_947595415.1 uncultured Bacilli bacterium | reverse complement strand
TAATACATTTTTTAAAAAATAAAAAGACTATTAGCAAAATTTCTTTTGTCAACAGTCTGAAATAAGCAATAAATGCTTATTTTATGATAAAACTAACACCTGATTTCGTGTTTTTAACACTAATTTCATATCCGAGCAAATTAGTTGATTTAGACACAATCGACAAACCTAACCCAAATTGACCATTTATCCCCTTTCGATAAGGAGTAAAAATATCATTCACAAGTTCCTCATCAATATTAGGTCCATCATTATATAAAGTTATCTTTCCATTTTTAATAGTTATTTTAATACTACTTTTAGCATATCTCATAAAGTTGTTTAAAAGATTATCTATAATAGTTTCCCAAATATCAAAAGTTCCTCTAAAATTTAGATTAGAATCCATAAATTTAATTTGCCATTTAATATCCTTTCTAATTACTTTAAATTTACTTACTGACTTACTTATAACATCTTTAATGTCAACCATGTCAAATGTATTATTAGAATCTTTAAAATAATTTAATTTATTCAAATATAGTAAGGAGTGTACTTTTAATTCCAATTTATCAACCTGTTCTTTTATAACAGCCAAGCTATCTTCTGGTTTTTTAGTTCCATCATAGGTAGCTTCTATATATGATTTTATTACAGTGAGAGGAGTTTTAAAATCATGTGAAATATTTTGATACATTTGATTTTTATACTCTTCTTGTTTTTTTAAGTTTTCTTTCATATTGTCTATAGCTTGTGACAAAACTTTAAGTTCATCATCAACATCATAGTTATAATTGTCAATATAGTCATCGTTATCTAAATTATCAACTTTTTGTTTAAGGTGTTCGATTTTTGATATTAAATTTCTAGACCAAAGTAGGATTATTGTTGAAATTAATATCAAAGCAAAAAGTAAAATAGGAAATATAGTATATAATACATCTTTTTTTAAATGATTTAAATATTCATCATTAGTAATGGCGATTTTAGATATATTATCAATACTAGTTGTATAGTAGTAATACAATCTACCTTGATAATAAAATTTGCCATTTTCATTTTTTATTTGTTTTAAAATTTGTTTAGGTTCTTCTTTAATAACATTTTTTATATTAGATGAAGTTAAAATATTCCCATCTGTTTTTACATATAAATAAGCTATATCAGAATTTATGTTTTGATTTTCAAAATTGTAACCAATGAAATCTAAAGGTTTACTTAAATAATCATAAATGCTTTTTTCATAAATAGGAGCTAATACTTTAGGTAGGAGTAATCCCAAAGTAATAAATATTATTCCTGTAATTAATGCCCCTATTGATAGGAGTTGTTTATATAGGGTGTTTTTTAGTGGTTTCATACAAAACGATATCCAAATCCATAGATTGTATTTATATGAATTTTAGGCATTTTTTTACGCAACCTTCTTACTAAGTCATCGACTACACGATCACTTCCAAAATAATCATTGCCCCAAATTTGTTTTAAAATATCTTCACGACTGAATGATTTTTTACGATGGTTTAAAAACATCAATAATAAATCAAATTCTAAAGTAGTTAAAAGAATTTCTTTATCATTATCTAAAACAATTCTTTTGTCAACATCAATAACATAAGATTCGTAATTTATCTTTAAGGATGATTTAGTATAAACCCTTTTTATGATATTATTTACTCTAAGAACTAGTTCTTTTGGTGAATATGGCTTAGTTATATAATCATCACTACCAAGCTCTAAACCAATTATTTTATCAATATCTTGATCACGAGCTGAGGTGAAAATAACAGGAACGTTAGCGTCATTTTCACGAATTTTTTTGATTATATCATAACCACTTACAGAACTTCCTAGCATAATATCTAATATCCATAAATGAATCTTCGAAGTAGTATGTTTTATAGCTTCATTACCATCAATAAAACTAATTACTTCATACCCTTCTTTTTCTAAATAGGTTTTTATTAAATCATTTAGATCCTTTTCATCTTCAACTAAACAAATTTTATACATTAGCTACACCTCATTATTAGTATAACACTATCTATTAAATTTACCACCTACCTTTTTTTATAATTTCTTTTTTTCTCATTTACCACCTCCACAATAACATTGTACAAAAACATTATGTATATATTTTGAAATAATTGTGGGAAATTATGAAATTATTTATAGATGGTGTTTTTATCAAATATGTCTACTATTTTTAATACCTTTTCAATTTTCTTTTTTATTTTATTTATGATTAATCTATTTTTTAGTTTATTTTTAGTCATAGTTTTTTCAAGGTTTAAAGTATCATCTAATAAACTAGACAACTCATCAAAACTACCTTTAATATTAGTAATACTATCAAACCAATAACTAATATCATCAATATCACCTTTAAATCTTAAATCAGATAAAGTACTTATAAATGTTTTATTTAAAGTTAATTTTTTACAAATAGTTGTTTGAAGAAGATAAGCATTAGATTGATAATTATAAATATTATAGTTAAATGTCTTACTTAATATTTGTAAGATTTGTTCTGTTTGAATTGTATTTATTACTTCTTCTAAATAAAGATTTTTTAAAATAGCTTTTCTTTCTAAATTGTTTTTATCGTAATAAACACTACTTAAACCAGATCTTAAAACAATCATATTATCGTCTATTTTTAACTCTTTTTTATAACTATTTATAGCATGATTAAATTCATGGATTAAACTATCTAGTAGTTTTACTTCACTAATACTATTGTAATTATTTAAAACAACCATTTTATGAATATTAAAGTTAGTATCTAAAGTTCTTTTAAAATAAGCCATAACATTTTTATCTACTTTATTACTTATTACAATAGGAATACTATTAAAACATTCAATTATTTCATTTTCTAATTTATATCCATATTTTATAATAAAAGAAGGTATAATTAAATACATAAGTTTTTTTAACTCATCATTATAATTATACCTATCATTGATATTTTTTATTTTAGGATTTATACGTTTTAATAAACTTTCTAAATCATTCATCATATCACCAATTTTCAATAAAATATACTTTATACCAAAGTAAGAATGTATAAATAGTCCATATTTTTCTAGCATTGTTTTTCTTATTTTGATGATGTTTATCAAGTAGATCAATAATACTATCTTGATAGAAAAATTCACTTACATAATCATTTTGAAATTCTTCTTTTATAATATTGTAATATTTATCTTCTTTTAGCCAATCTGTAAAAGGAACTGGAAAACCTAATTTAGGACGACGTACCCATTCATCTGGTAAAACTTCTTTACTACACTTACGAAAGATATATTTAGTTTCAGTATCTTTTATTTTATAACTAGATGGTATTTTAGAAGCAAGATTCATCATTTTTCGATCTAAAAAAGGTACTCTAAGTTCTAAAGAATTAGCCATTGTCATCTTATCAGCTTTAAGTAAAATATCATGAGGAAGCCATAAATGCATATCTAGATATTGCATTTTAGTTATATCATCTTTATCTTTTACTTTATCAAAATAAGGTTTGGTTATTTGTTTGTATGTTAAACCTTTTAAATATTTAGGTTTTAAAATACCTTTTTTTTCTTTTTCGTCAAAGATAAAAGCTTGACCAATATAGTAATCTTCTACATCTAAACCATTTCTAACTAAGAAATTTTTACCATGGAATGAATTTAAGTTTTTAGCTATTTTACCAATTGGTTTACGAATAAATTTAGGAATTTTACGATACTTTAAATCTTCCTTAACAAGACCATAACTAGCATACCCTCCAAATAGTTCATCAGCTCCTTCACCAGATAAAACAACTGTGACATGTTTTCTAGCTAATTTTGATAAAAAATATAAAGGAACAGCTGATAAGTTAGCATGGGGTTCATCTGAATAGTACTGTAGTTTCTTACAAACACTGAAAAAATCATCTGCAGTTATTACTTTATTAACACTTTTTATTTTTAAAATATTAGATAAAGCACTAGCTTCTTCAATTTCACTAAAGTGTTTATTTGAAAAACCTACAGTAAATGTTTTGTTTGGCATTAAAGTAGCAGTTATATAACTAGAATCTACACCACTAGATAGAAAAGATCCTACTTTAACATCACTTATTTTATGAGCCCAAACAGATTCTTTAACAGCATCTTTAATATCATCCATATATTTTTCAAATGAATCATCTTCACTGTCAAAGTTAACTTCATAATAAGTATTTATATCGAGTTTACCATTTTCATAGATAAAATAACTACCTGGTTTTAGATTGTATACGTTTTTAAAGAAAGTTTCATCTAGGGGTGTATACTGAAAAGTTAAATATGGTCTTAAACAATTTTCATTTAATTCTTTTTTAAAATCTGGATGAGCCATAAATGACTTAATTTCTGAACCAAACATAAATAGATCATCATTTAAATAATAATACATTGGTTTAATCCCAAACATATCACGAGCTCCAAATAGTCGTTTATTTTTTCTATCCCATATTACAAATCCAAACATACCACGCAAGCGATCAAGAATTTTTTCTTTATACTCTTCATAACCATGAAGGATTACTTCTGTATCAGTATTAGTATTAAAAATATGACCTTTACTAATTAAATCAGTTTTTAATTCTTGAAAATTATAAATTTCCCCATTAAAAAGGATAACCATATCTTCTTTTTCGTTATAGATAGGTTGATCACCTGTTTTTAAATCAATAATACTTAGTCTTCTAAATCCTAAAGCTACATTATTATCGATATAATAACCTTCACTATCAGGTCCTCTATGAGAAATACGATCATTCATATTTTGGATAATACCTTGTTTTTCTTTTTTACTTTTTTTATCTATAAATCCTGTTAATCCACACATATTATCTTCCTTACTATTTTTTTAATTTGATTTGTTAGTTTATCTCCAAATACATCTTTAACTACTCCAAATTTGTAACTTAAAACTAAGTATACTATACCCCCTATTATTGTATATAAACATATTACAAACAATGAGGATGTTCTAGTTACTACATCAACATTTACAAATAAACCTAATATTGATATTACTAAAAGCATTATGATAGAAATTAAAATTATCTTTATTCCCACAACAATACTATTGTGATAGTTTAAGTTGTATTTTTTCTTTAAGTATCTTAAAACAAATAAACTAGATACAGTTTCAGTTATAAGAATAGCTACTATTGGTCCAAAGAAACCTCCAAGACCTATATTATGGAATAAGTACATCAATGGAATGTTTAAAATAACTTTACCAAAGAAGTTAGCAAGTAAAACTAAAATAGTTACTTTGGTGTTGTTTAAAGTTTGTAGTATATCTAATAAGACTGTATAAAATGAAAATGTTATAGCATTAAAAACAAACAATTTAAACATTGAAATAGATAATGGATCATAGCCATAGAAAACTACCCAAACTGGTGTAGCTAGAAAACATAGTCCTATAGCCATTGGTATAGTTGTGAATAGTAATGCATGTAATGCTTGATTGACTTTAAAATTTATATCTTTAAAGTCTTTTTTAACTAGACTACTTGTTAGGTTAGGAATTAAACTAGTAGCAATTCCAAGGGCAATTGAAATTACTATCATATTTAATTTAGAAGCCCAAGTACAAATAACACTTACTGCTGTTTCAGCATCTGCTACATTGTATCCAAGGCCTACTAGGGTTCTTACTACCATTACAATATCAACCATTGAATAAGCTGATTTAGCTAAATCTATGAAAATAAAGGGAAAAGCATAATAAAATATTTTTTTGACTAAATATTTGGTTGTTATACCTGCTTCTTCTCTAGTTATTTTAGCATCATAATTTAAGGCTTTTTTATTTTTATTAATCTTATAAATGATATAAAAATAAGCAATTATAGCTCCAGCTGTAGCTCCAAAAACTGCGACTCCAACAGCTGTATCTAAAGATAGATTAAATACTTTTAATGTAACATAACTACCAAGGACGATAACTATAACTCGTATGAATTGTTCTATAACATTACTTATACTAGGAATACTCATCATTTTATGTCCTTGAAGGTAACCTCTTGTAACACTAAAGATAGGAACGATTAATAAAGCTGTTGATACAACTCGTATAACCATAGTTACACTTTCTTTAGTATTTCCTCCTTCGATATCGCCAATTATTAAATAGGCAACTTCTGGAGCAAATATAAATAAAATTAAAAATGATATAACACCTACTCCAGAAATTATCAAGGCACCTAGTTTAAATACCTTTTGTTTTGTATAATGGTAATTTAAAGTATTGTATTCACTTATTAATTTACTCATCGCTACTGGAATACCACCTATTGATATTCCAAGGAATATTGCATATATTGAATAGGCATAGCTATATAAAGCTCCCCCTTGTTTACCAATGATTGCATAAAAAGGAATTACATAAACAAGACCAATTATTTTACATAAAACTATTCCAATAGTTGCGATAATTGCCCCTTCCATAAAACTGTTTTTTTTCATTTTTCACTTCCTTATTTGTACAATACCATTGCTGAAAAACAATATACCTGTTCTTCTGCAAATACGCTTATTGCAACTTGATATTTTATATCAATTACATAATCTATGTCTTTTAAAAATTCATTAATACTTTCTTCTAGGTCTTTTTCATGACCTTCATCAAATATTTTTACTTTCATTTTATCACCAATTTTAATATATATTATCAAATTAGCGATTTTTGTCTTTTTAAAGAAAAGAAGGGATTTGATCCCTTAATAACGTGAAGTTCTATCTGTAAACCAATTACCTTCTGATGGGAAATTTACCATTGTTCTTGGATTCATAAGTCCTGCGATAACACTGTCATAGCCTCTATAAATACCTCTTGATACCATGAAGTGTAAGTGTTGACCAGTAGAACAGCTATCCCACCATTCACTACTTGGATTACCACCCATAATACCAATTACTGTGTTTTTAGTTACTACATCTCCTTTTTGAACGTACATTCTACGAAGATGCATGTATACTGTGGTATAGGTTGTTCCATTGATATTATGACTTACATAGATTATATTTCCTCCACAACTTGAATGATAAGTTGTTCCTACAACTACTCCAGTACCTGCTGCGTAAACACTAATTGTTCCACTATTAGCCATGTCAATTCCCGTATGGAAGTCACATACATAACTACTACCTAAGTAATAACAACGATTTCCATAGTTACTACTTATCATACCACTATTTACAGGTCGCCATAAAGCTGTTTCTGGAGGAAGAATATTTCTTCCACAATTACTAATATCTTCATTTGTTTTACATCCCATTGATTTGTATAATTTTATGGCTTCTCTTTGGGTTTTTATATCTTTTTCAACGTCAACTTTAATGTCAATTATATCTTCTAGTCTATTACCTAATTTATCTAGTTGTTTTTTTAGACTTTCTTCTAGTTTAGTTAATTCTTCTTCTTTTTTCTTTAATTCTTTTGTTTTTTGTTTATTTGTTTTAATCATTTTATTGAAACTATCAATTAATTCATCGTTGTAGTTAGCTAGTTGTTCTGATACAGCAACACGATAGATAAAGTCTGTAAAATCTTGAGCTCCAAAAGCGTATTCAAGGTAAGCTGATTCACCATTTGATAGTTGGACAAAACTCATTATTTCTTTTATTTCAGCATCTTTTTTTTCGATATCTTTGTTGAGTTGTTTTATTTCATTGTTTAATTTAACTACGTCTTCTTGAGCTTTGGTTATTTTATTACGTGTTGTATTAATATCATTTTTAGTAGTAGCTATTTCTTCTTCTGTTTTTTGTTGTTCGTTTTCTTGTTTTTCATACTTTGCTTCTAATGCGTCTAATTCTCTTTCTAGGTCACCTAATGTTTTAGCTGATGTTGGAATAGGAATTACTAATGCACATAATAAATTTATTATTAAAAAAATACTTACTACCCTTTTCATTCTACCACCTCAATCTTTTAATTGTTTTTTTATATTTTTATAGTTTGGGACATATTTACTTACTAAATTCCAAAAATCTTTGGAGTGATCAAAATGTATAGTATGACATAATTCGTGAATGATTACGTAGTCTAGTTTATCTATTTCGTACATTATTAAATTACTATTTAAAGTAATACTATGATTTTTTCTATTGTATACTCCCCATCTTGTTTTCATTTTACGAATTTTTAAACTAGGACAAGTTATATTTTGGTTGAATATTTTATAGTTGTATTCTAATCTTTGCTTAAATATGTCGTTTATTTGTTTTTTATACCATTTTTCTAATGTTTTATTATCTTTGGTGTATATTCTATTACCTATTATTTCTATATCTTTAATACTAGGCATAATAATTATATCATAAATTTGTCCTAAATAATAGAAGGATTGTTGTTTTTCTAGTTCCAATTTACGTTTTTCAATCATTTTTATTAGATATGATTTATTCTTATCGAGTAATTGTTTAATACTTTTTTTAGATACTAAGTAGTTAGTAGATACTGAGATTGTTAGATCTTCTTTTACTCTAATGTAAGTATTTTTGTTGTTTTTCTTTACTATTTCTACTTTGTATTTTTCACCATCTATTATATAATCCATAATTATCACTATATTAATTTTATCATTTTTTTTATATGTTTTCAATATAAAAACATACACCTTAGTGTATTAGATGTATGTTTTTAATTTATGGAGCTAAGACTACACGAGATGTAATGTCTCTTGAATCTGTACTTGAATATATATCAAATGCAAATATTCCTGCATATGTAACATAATAATTACTAGAAGAACCTTTCGTATATTCATAGCCTCGCATAAACCAAGGACTACCAGAATAGATGAAAGAAGCAGTATCACTATACCAACTACTAACTAATAAGGCACCATTAGGATAAAATGGGCCCATTTCTCCTGTCGCATCTCCTAATATTCTTGCACCATAATTTCTAGTTGGATTTGATGAATTATCGTTATTATAAACATCAAAATATTTCGAATCATAGTCTGCTACAAATCCTATATTGTTTGAATTTCCATTTTTGGTATATCCTGCTACAACTTCCCATTTTCCACCACTCATATCATATATGCCTGTTATGTTTCCTGTTGTTGAAGCTCCTGCTCCTCCTGCTCCTTTACCATTTCCCCTATTTTCTATATCTGTCCAAATATATGTTTTGTCTCCTTTATTAATTCCTGGTAAACCTTCACTACGTCCTGTCGTAGTTGTTGTATTTCCAAATATTTCTTTGTAAGAGTCTGTATAATCTATATTTCCATATTTTCCATATTGTGAATGAGATAAATATGCTACTGCCCCCCACTCTGTATTTTTCATCATATGACTATTTAAATCTCTACTAAAGTTATATATGTTTTTAAATAATGATTCTGCATTTCCAGAGATAGAAGAAGCTTCATTTGGTAAAACTGTCATTTCTTCTATAGTTCCTGTTGGTTCAAACTTTCCTACCCAAAATCCACTTACTTTCATTGTTGTAAAGGCTGGATGGGTCAACCATGTATCTAATGTACTTCCACTTGATACTTCATTTATATTTTGAAATTTTATTTCTATTTTCAATGCTTTAGAACCAGTAGGATTTTTTTCTGTTGATGTATAACTACCTTCATTAAATATCTGATATCTATACCTTGGAATCCATACAAAATATCCTTTTATATTTTCTTTTGATATTCTTGAATTTGCTTCATATTCTATATCTTTATTCAATAAAACAGCGTTGGCCCATTTTTGTTTTGAGTAATTGTACCATTCTTTGGTTGTATCTGCTACTTTGACTGCTCCATCTGATTCTATTGTTATTGGCACTAATCTTTTTCCTAATTTTGGTACATTTCCTTGTAAATCTGCTTCTACATATTGAGGTTCTGACACTGTTATTGTTCTTGTCTTTGTATCTTTATTACCTGCTAAATCTACTGCTGTATATTCTATCTTATATTCTCCATGGGTTCTAAAGGTTATATTTCCTTTATATGTTATACTACATTCTCCACTATTATCTTTACAACTTACTCCTTGCATTAAATCATATTCTTCTACTGTATCATCTATTGTTTCATCTGCTGGAATTGTTAATGTTGGGGCTTCTCTATCTATATTTGCTACCTCATGTACTGATGCTGTTATTGTATTTTCTTCATTTTCTGTATCTTTTATTCTTGCTATTAACTTACCATTTTCTGTAAATGTAACATTTACACTAGTCCCTTCTACTTTTGTCCATTCTTCACCCATTTCATCTGTATACTTTTGGTATTCATATACCCATTTTGCTTCTTTATTTACTGGATATTTTATTGTTACTACAACATTACTTGTTGTTGGTTTTATTATGTTTTGTACATATATTGGTTTGTTTTCCATAGATGTTCTTACCCAAATTGAATCTTCTTTTGTATTTCCTTGGTCATCTTCTACTTTTACTTTTAATAAATATGATGTATTTTTTTCTAACCCTGTATATGTATAGGTATTTTTTTCTTGATTTGCTCCATATTCTTCTTTATCTTTTGCATAATAATACCCTGTTATCCCTATATCATCTTTTGCTTCTACTACTATTGTTATACTATCTGTTGTCACTTCATTTACTTCTATATTTATTATCTCTGGGGCTGTTATATCTGTTCCTTCACAATTTCCTTTTACTACTACTAATTCTCCCTTTAAACCACTCGCACAATATGTGCCATTACTTATTTTTTCTGCTACTTTTTCTCCATCACTATTTAATTTTATTTTTCCTGAGGTAAACTTATTATTAGCTACTTTTACATCTTTTGCATTTATTCCACTTTCTGGTATTTCATCTAATTTATGTTCTAGTAAGTAATACTCTGTTGCATCTATCGCAAACTCTACACTTCTTTTATAACTTTCTTGTTTTGCTTTTTCTATTACGTTTATTACTATTGGTGTTGCTATTAAGGCTATTACTCCTAGTATCACTATTACTGCTAAAAGCTCTATTAATGTAAACCCTTTCTTATTATTCATCTTCATTTTCTAATACCTCCCGTACTTGTATTTACCTACATTTTCCCACAACAAAAAGCCATGCTTAAAACATGACTTTTAGGTATCATTATTGTATTTATTACTTCCTAAATACCCCCCCCCATTTGCTATTTGCTACCATTTTCATTACCTCTTTCCTAGTTTCTATTACCTTAAGTATACCATCTTTTATTTTATTATGCAAGTATTACTTTACATAAAAAAATTCAGACATTTAGTCTAAATTTAACTACTCTTTTATCAAATCTTTTGGAATCAAATCATAATCATACATAACCTCAGAATGATTATCCAAAATAAGTTCTTTCCTTAAAACCTTATTAGTTTTTCTATCAATAACATTTTTATATATCTTAGAAACCCTATAATACTTATCATTTTCCTTTTTAAAACAGTGACCTTCCTCTACTAATTCATACTTCCAAGGAAACTGTCTTTCACTCCTTAACTCAGCATGTAACTTCTCATCATCACACCAAACAAGTAGTTGAACATCTTGATCTGTATTATTTTTAAATCTGTAATCAATATAATTATAACTAACAGAAGTCCCAGCACTAAAAGGAACCCTTTCTCCTTCATCTGGTGCCAAAGCATCAGAATGTTTATAAAACTCAACTACCTCTAAAGGACTATGTATAATAAGCCAATGAATAGTATTAGACAAATTACAAAGTCCACCCCCTAATCCTGGTTTTAAAACATTTCTTTCAATAACACGTCCATCCTTATAACCCTTTCTTCTCGTATACTTACCAACTGTTTGCCAAAAAGAAAAAATTTCTCCAGGATGAATAACAATCCCATTTATCTGTTTACTAGCTAAATTAATATTTACAGCTTTATTTTGTTGAAGTTTCAAATCAACTCCCTTACCCCTTTTAATAAGATTAGAACTACGAGTAGAAATAACATTAGGTAATTTATCATCTAACTTCTCTTTAGCAATCTTATCTTTACTAACAAAATTCTTAACATGTCTTTTACATATCTCCTTTTGAGTTGATATCGCATAAAAAACTGGATTCATCTCACAAAAAAGTTTATCTCTATTTCTAAACATTTAATCAACCTCTTTTCTTATATCCCCTAACCTATTTTTGTACTTTTTATTCCTTTGATAAAAACTTAAAATAATATTTTCTACCCTTCTTCTTTTACCTATTTTAATCTCATTATCTAACCTTATAAATTCTACTAAAATAC
Source organism: uncultured Bacilli bacterium (assembly GCA_947595415.1). Taxonomy (GTDB): domain Bacteria; phylum Bacillota_I; class Bacilli_A; order RF39; family UBA660; genus CANQER01. The sequence continues at coordinate 11,304 of CANQER010000002.1, read as the reverse complement.
TAGCAATCCCACTTTTATTAGCACCCAATATATCAGTAAAAACTTGATCTCCTATAAATAAAGTCTCACCTTTTTTTATATCCATCATTTCTATAGCTTTTAAATAACCCTCTTTATTAGGTTTCATAGCATCACAAATATATAAAGAATCAATATTTTTAAGAAACCTTAAAACTCTTTCTTCCTCGTTATTAGTAAGTAGTAGAGTTTTAAAACCTATCCCTTGAATATACCTAAACAAATCATCTATTTCTTTAGTTGAATCATCGCCATGGTGAACTAAAGTGTTATCTATATCAAATATAATACCTCGATATCCCATTTGATAAAGTTTATCATAGTCAATACAAAAAACACTTTTTACATATTCATAAGGATAAAACATCTTAAACATTTATACCTCCACTTTACTTGTTTCCATATAATCACAAACTTTATTTATCTGTTCTACAAAACTACCATCAAACTTATTTTCAAAAAAAGCTCCACCAATCGTAAATGTCCATGGATTAGCATCTTTTACTTCATCTAACCTTTGGTAACTATTAATACTTCCTGCTATACAAACAGGAGCATTTACTTTAGATACAAATTCCTTATTTAAAGTATAAGCATCACCTACATACCTATATCCTAATAAATCAAAACCATATACTCCTTTTTCTAAATAACTATTAGCTTCTTTAATCATACCTTCAATACTACCCTTTAAAATAGAAGGTCTACCTGTAATTTCTCCTACAAAAGGCATATATTTTAAACCATGTTCTTTACAAAAATCATTGATCAAATCAGAATACATAGTTCCCATTAAGATATCACAACCACATTCCAAAGCCATTTTAGCTCCTCTTAATCCCTCTTCTTCTGTATAAGCTACAACTTCTAAAAATGTTTTTTTCCCACATTCTTTCATATACTTATATAACTTTTTCATTTCACTTAAAGGTAGTGGTTCTTCTTTAAATCCCCAATACATAGCTTTACTATCTTTACATTCATCAAATATTTCATAAGCATTACTCACTGTTTTATCGTTGTGAGTTAACATTACAATTAATTTTGGACTATTTTCCATATACATCCTCCCATACTATAAATTTTGATATTAGAAAATAACTTCCTATTGTCTAATTACCACTGGTACTAGTATAACATAATTTTAAATGAAAAAAAGTATATTTTTACATATACTACTTTTTCATTCCCTTAAAACCTTTTACCCCACCATAGTAAGATAAAATATTACTATCAAAAGAGTATATCTTAGTTTGACGATTTTTATAATCCTTAATAGCTAGAGATATTAAATCATCTAACAGTACTTTATAAGGTTTACCAATTGGTTCCCACAAATAAAATGACAAACTTCCTGGACTTGTATTAGGTTCATTAACATATACCTTATTAGTTTTTTTATCAACTAAAAAGTCAATTCTTACAACCCCACTTAAATTTAAAACCATAAAAGTTTTCTTAGCTAAATTTTTAATTTCTTTTTCTAGTTCTTTACTTATTTTAGCAGGTAGTTCCTTTCCCAAAGATGCCATACCCTTACTACCAAACTTACCTTTTTTACCATTACTATAATATTTATCTTCATAACTTAAAATTTCATCATTACCTGTAACACGTTCTAAAACACTAACTTCTTGATATTCATAGTTACCTAAAACACTAGCATTTATCTCAATTAAATTATCAACTACCTTTTCAACAACAACCTTGACATCATATTTCATAGCTTCACTAATAGCATCATCAATCTTACTTTCATCTTTAACAACAGATATACCAACACTACTACCCAAACTAGCTGGTTTAACAATTACAGGATAACCTAATTTTTTAATACTATCTAAAACTTTCTTACTATTTACTAAGTAATCACAATCATAAAACCAAGTATAATCAACAATAGGAAGTCCCTCATTAGCCATAATTTGTTTCATAACAACCTTATCTTGAGCTACAGCTGCCCCTAAAACATGACTTCCTACATAAGGAATACCCAAAGTATCTAAGTAACCTTGAATAGTACCATCTTCAATATTATTACCATGAACAACAGGTAAAATAATATCAATATTAGTAATTGTTCTACTAAATAAACCCATTGTTTTTAAAACAAATTCTTTATCTTTTTTAACCAAAACAACTTTTTTAGCATACCTTTTTAAATTATCAAAATCCTTATAAACACTTATATCTTTAAGCATTTGTCCACTATACCAAATACGATCTTTACTTATATATATAGGAATAATATCATATTTTTCAGGATCTAAATATTCCATCGCTTGAACAGCAGATATAATACTTACCTCATGTTCAACAGTTTCCCCTCCATATATAACACCAACTTTTATTTTCATAAATCCACTACCTTTCATTAAATATATCTGGTAAATCATTTTCAATTAACACATAAGTATTATCATCCTTTAATTTGTTTACCAACTTAAACACTTCCATAACATCATTTACAATATGAATTTTATCCTCTTTAAAATCTTCAATTTGAAGTCCTTCATATATAGCTTTAGTTTGTTTTTTACCAACCAAAATAACTTCATCAGCTACCTTAGCGATCTGTTTACCAAACTCCAAATTAGCTTCATATTGTCTACTTCCAAGTTCAATCATTCCAGGTGTCGCAACAATTTTTTTACCCTTCATCATATCTAAAACATCCAAAGCCATTTTAGCTCCTACAGGATTAGAATTATAACTATCATCAATCAAATTAACATTTCCATATTTTTTCATTTCTAAGCGATTAGATACAGGACTTACCTTTCTAACCCCAGCTTGAAGTTGCTCCAAAGAAAGACCAAAATACTTACCCAAAGCAATACCAGCTAAAATATTATATATATTAGCTTTTCCAAGTAACTTAGTTTCAAATGGATATGTTTTACCATCCTCTTTAAAAACACAATCAAATTCAGTTTTATCATTATTAAGCTTAATATTAGTAGCATAGATATCAGCATCTTTATTGTCAATACCTATCCATATTATTTTACAATCATTATTAAGCTCATAACTAGTTTGATAAACATCATCCCTATTTAACACCCCAATACCATCAGTTGGAAGTGATTCAATAAGTTCAAATTTAGTTTTTTGAGTATTTTCAATTGTTTTAAAACTTTCTAAATGAGCATCCCCAATAACAGTTAAAATACCATATTTAGGATGAACTAAATCACAAAGTTCTTTAATTTCTCCCCTTTTAAAAGCTCCCATTTCAGCTATAAAATAGTCACTAAACTTATCCAAATAATTATTAATAGTCGTAATTAATCCAACAGGAGTATTAAAATTTTTAGGAGTTTTAAACGAATTAAACTTAATATTTAAAATATCGTTTAAAATATTTTTACTACTAGTCTTACCATAACTACCAGTAATCCCTATAACTTCCAAATTACTCATTTGTTTAAGTTTACGAATAGCTTTATTTTTATAATAATTCATTACTTGTTTTTCAATAGGTATATTAATATAAGTTGCGATTAAAACAACAATATGATTTAGATATACGAGTAAACCTATAATTAAATAGTAATAAGCAATATTTACTTGATCAAAAGTAAAAACCATTACATATATAGGTATAAAATATAAAATAGATATAGTTACAATCAACCTTTTAACCCTTGAAGTGTAAACTATATTTAATTTAGTTTCCTCTTTTTTTATCTTATTGTGATACATTATAGCTACAAAACAATAAAAAACTATAAACAAAACCATAGATAAAGTTGCATTAGTAAATAAAGCTACCACGAAAATGATAAAAAACATATCAACTTCTAGAAAAACTTTATCTTTGTTTTTAACAATCCATTTAATAAATCTATTGTCGTTGTTATACCAATTTTGTTGAAGCATTTGAAGTGACTTATTAGTCTTTACAAACAAATGCAAAACCATAGGTATTAACGATACTAAAAAACAATATACCATATTATTCACCACTTCCTATAAAACTTCTAATCGCCCTACTTACTTCATTTATTCTTTCAAGGTAAGCATAATGACTACAACCTTCATAAACTACTAATCCAGCATCAGGAATAAGTTTTTCTAATTCGTATGCATCATCAACACTAACAGCCTCATCTAGGCTACCCCACACTATAAAAGTAGGACACTTTATTTTTTTAACATCTTCTGTTATATCTAAATTAACAGTTAAAACTAAAATATCTCGCATAATAGGTGTTGCATTTCTGTAATCCTCACTACCTATATGTTTTTTCGCAAATCCTTCTAATTTATTTATAACAGGTACTTTTTTTAGGCTTTTTAATACTTTTGTTTTTAAAGATAACTTTTGGATATTTTTTTTATAAGGACTACCAAACAAAATTAATTTACTAACCTCAAAACGTGATGCATAAAGTAAACTAATTTTACCTCCAAATGAATGACCTATCAAAATAGGTTTTTTAATGTTTAAAAAATCTACAAACTCTTTTAACATTAAAACAAAATCATCTATACTCCATACATAACTAGGTTCACCACTCTTACCATGACCAGGTAGATCAATAATAATTACTTTGTTTTTATCACAAATCCTATCACCAATAGGTTTCATCATTTCAATATTTTGACCCCATCCATGAAGTAAAATGACCTCTTTACCTTCACCATAAATTTCATAATTAATATCTACATTATTTATCTTTTTTATCATGTAATCCACCATTTATATTATATCATTATTTATTATATTTTCAAAAACAATTGTTAAAAAATCGTAAATATATGTAAATAATGATTAAAAAAAATAAATAGACTCATTATATAAAAGGTGATACTATGTTATATTTACTAATATTTTCATCAAAAGTTATTGAGAATGCCCTATCTACTTTAAGACTTATAGTTGTATCAAATGGGAAAAAAAAACTAGGAGCTACTCTCCAAGGAGTTATTGCGATTGTTTGGATTATTGTGACTGGAGTAGTAGTAATTAATATAAATAAAGATCCTTTAAAAATTGTTTTTTTTGCTTTAGGATCTTTAGTTGGTAGTTATATTGGTAGTTTGATTGAAGAAAAAATTGCTTTAGGTAGTAATTTACTTACTATTGTTGTAAGTAAAGATATGGAAGATAAAGTTGTTAGGAAAATTGATGAGTTAAATTATAAAGTTACTATTATTGATGGAAGAGGTTTAAAAAAAGAAAGATCTATCCTTCTTATTATAGTTTCTAGAAAAGAAAGAGTAGATCTTATAAAAGAGATTAAAAAAATTGATAAAGATGCCTTAGTGGTTGTGGAAAGTGCTTATGCAATAAAAAGAACTATCAATGTATAAAAAAAAGGATTAAATCCTATTTTATATATTTTTTTATTTTGTCAAAACTACTATCTTCTAAATTAGTTTTACTTAAAGATTCAAATAGTTTCTTTTGTTCTTTTGATATTTTTTTAGGAACAACAACTTTTAAGATAACGTACATATCCCCTTTTCTTTTATAGGAAACATCTTCTACCCCTTTACCTTTGATACGATGACGATCTGCTGATTCACTACCAGCTGGAATAGTTAACTTGATTGTTCCATATAAAGTTGGAACATCTTTTTTACATCCCAAAACTGCTTCTGGAATAGTAATTGGTAATTCTAGATAAATATCATTACCATCTCTTACATAGATTGGATGTTTATCTACAACAAATTCTAAGTAAATATCCCCATTACTTCCTCCATTAACAGAAGCTTCTCCTTTACCAGCTAATCGAAGTTGATTTCCTGTATCAACTCCAGCTGGGATTGTAACTTCAATATCTTTATTACGTTTTATTCTACCAGTTCCACGACATTTCTTACAAGTTTTATCATAACTTTTCCCATTACCATTACAAGTAGGACAAACACTTCTACTCATAAATGAACCAAACAAAGTTCTTTGTTCAACTGATACATAACCACTACCATGACAATTAGGACAAGTTTTAGGATCAAAACCACCTAAACCATGACATTCATCACATTCTTCCATAACATCTAAATTTAGATTTTTCTTAGTTCCAAAAACTGCTTCTTCAAAAGTAAGGTTCATTTTAATTAAACGATCACGACCCTTAGTTTTACGATTTTGTTTACTAGATCCAAATCCAAATCCAAAACCATTTCCAAATATTTCACTAAAAATATCACTAAAATCAAAGTCAGAAAAATCAAATCCTCCCATTCCTCCATTACCTTGGAAGGCAGCATGACCAAATTGATCGTACTGTTTTCTTTTTTCTTCATCTGATAAAACAGCATAAGCTTCTTGGGCTTCCTTAAACTTTTCAGCAGCATTTTCTTCTTTAGAAACATCAGGATGATACTTTTTAGCTAACTTTCTAAAAGCACTTTTTATCTCATCACTACTAGCATCCTTACTAACACCTAGTACTTCATAATAATCTTTTTTATTCATACTTCACCACCTTGCCTATTTATATAGCTTTCTAAACTCTGAAATATAATTTTTAAACATCTCTAAAGCATTTTCTAAAACTTTAGAATCAGTCATATCAATTCCCATTTTTTTAAGTAAATTAACAGGATAATCACTACTACCTGACTTCAAAAAGCTAAGATATTTATCAGTAAATCCTTCTTTTTTATCTAAGATATTTTTAACAATCATACATGCAGCAGACATACCAGTTGCATATTGATAAACATAGAAATTATAGTAGAAGTGTGGTACTCTTTCCCATTCGTATTTAATATATTCATCAATAACAACATCATTTCCAAAATACTTTTTATTTAAATCATAGTAAATACTATTTATATTTTCATAAGTTAAAACTTCACCTTTTAAATCTTTATCATGAAGTATTTTTTCAAATTCAGCAAACATTGTTTGACGATAAATAGTACCTTTAAACATTTCCATTAAATTGTTTAAAATACTAAGTTTTTCTTGTTTATCATTAGTTTTGTTGAGTAGATAATTGTATACAAGTAACTCATTTACTGTTGAAGCTACTTCAGCTACAAAAATCTCATTGTTGTAATATTGATAAAAATTATTGTTAATGGAATAATAATAATGCATAGCATGACCAAGTTCATGGGCTAAGGTAGAAACAGAATCTAATCTTCCATCAAAATTAAGCAAAACGTAAGGATGAGTCATATAACCTGACCAAGCATAAGCTCCTGATCTTTTACCATCATTGAAATACTTGTCAATCCAACGTTCGGAAAATGCTTTATTTAAGTTTTCAATATAGTCTTTTCCTAAAACACTTAAAGCATTAATAACAATATCTTTAGCTTCATCAAAACTATATTCTTTACTACTTTCACCTATTAACTCAGCATAAACATCATACAAATGAAGTTCATCTAAATTCAAAACTTCCTTTTTAAGTTTATAATAATCATATAAAATATCTAAATTATCACTAATAGTATTAATTAAATTATCGTATATTTTAACATCAATATTATTACCAAACAAAGCCATACTAAGAGCATTATCATAATTTCTGATTTTCGCTATTTTATTATTTATACTAACATGATTAGCTAAACTACAAGCAAGTGTATTAGTAAAATTACCATATACATCATACATTTGATTAAATGTTTGTTTTCTTACCTCTTGATTAGAAGAACTAATAAGTTTAGAAAAACTACTATTGTTTAAAACTACTTCATTACCATTATCAATTATACTTCCAAATTTTAAATCAGAATTACGTATTATACCTGCGATAGTTTCATAATTTGATAAAACATTTCCTAAACTAGATAGTATTTTTTCTTCCTTTTCACTTAAAGTATGTTGTTTAAAACGATAGATATTTAAAAAAGCAAAATCGTATTTTTTTAACTCATCTAACTCACTCAAATATTTTTTAATAACTTCATAATCACCACTAATAAATTCAGGGGTTACAAAAGAAGCTTTTTCACTAATAATAGCATTCAAATTAGTAATTTTACCTTTTAAAGATTGATAAAACGAATTAGTTGTATCTTCATCATAACGCATACTAGCATATAAGTATAACTTATCAGATAGACAAGAAATCTTTTCATCTAATTTTAAAAATTCTAACAAAGTATTAGCATCATCCATTAAATGACCCTTATACTTTTCTAAATCATCTTTTAATTTATCTAAAAGTTCATAGTCTTTATTCCAATCTTCATCACTTGCATAGATATCTTCTAACTTCCATGTATCTAAAGGATTTATATCTTTTCTTTTTGTCATATCATACCAAAGGGTAGAAGTTTAACTTCTACCTTTCCTTTCTATTTTTCCTCAAATTCAGCATCTATTACATCATCTTTTTTGTCTTCACTACTATCTTCTTTACTTCCTTCATTATTTTCTTCTTGTGCTTTCTTAGCTGCTTCTTCATAAACTTTGGTTGCTAATTGCATAGCAGATTCATTTAAAGCATCTTTTTTAGCTTTAATATCATCTATATCATTACCTTCCAAAGCCTTTTTCAATTCTTCCATTTCTTTAGTAGCTTTGTCTTTATCTTTACTATCAACTTTATCACCTAAATCTTTGATAGCTTTTTCAGTTGCGAATATTAATTGTTCACATTCATTACGAAGATCTGCTTCTTCTTTTCTTTTTTCATCTGCTTCTTTATTAGCTTCTGCTTCTTTAACCATTTTGTCAATTTCTTCATCACTTAAATTAGTAGAAGCTGTAATAGTAATAGCTTGTTCTTTATTAGTTCCTAGATCTTTAGCTTTAACATTTACAATACCATTTGCATCAATATCAAATGTTACTTCTATTTGAGGAACTCCTCTTGGAGCAGGTGGAATATTAGTAAGTTGGAATCTTCCTAAAGTTTTATTGTCATTTGCCATACTTCTTTCCCCTTGTAAAACATGAATGTCAACAGCTGGTTGATTATCACTAGCAGTTGAGAATACTTGTGATTTACTTGTTGGAATAGTTGTATTTCTTGGGATTAATGTAGTCATTACCCCTCCTAAAGTTTCAAGACCTAAAGAAAGAGGTGTAACATCTAATAAAACGATATCATCAACATCACCTGTTAAAACACCAGCTTGAATAGCAGCTCCCATAGCTACAACTTCATCAGGGTTAACACCTTTACTTGGTTGTTTTCCAAGTTCTTTTTCGATTAATTCTTGAACTTTTGGAATTCTTGTAGATCCTCCTACTAATAATACTTTATCAATATCATTTTTAGTTAATTTAGCATCTTTTAAAGCATTTTTAACTGGAGTTAAAGTACTTTCTAGTAAGTCCATAATTAATTCTTCAAATTTAGCTCTAGTTAATGTAACTTCTAAGTGAAGTGGTCCATCTTCACCTTGTGATAAGAATGGTAATGAAATATTAGTAGTAGTTACTCCACTTAAATCTTTTTTAGCTTTTTCTGAAGCATCTTTTAATCTTTGCATTGCCATTTTATCTTTAGATAAATCTATACCATTTTCTTTTTTAAATTCACTTACTAAATAATCAATAATACGTTTATCAAAGTCATCTCCACCTAGTTTATTATTACCACTAGTGGCTTTAACTTCAAAAACACCATCACCAATTTCTAGAATTGATACATCAAATGTTCCTCCACCTAAGTCATAAACTAGAATTTGTTCTGTTTTATCTTGTTTGTCTAATCCATAAGCTAGGGCAGCTGCGGTTGGTTCATTGATAATTCTTTCTACTTCCAAACCAGCTATTTTACCAGCATCTTTAGTTGCTTGTCTTTGAGAGTCATTAAAGTAAGCAGGAACTGTAATAACAGCTTTTGTTACTTTCTCACCCAAATAACTTTCTGCATTTTTCTTGATTTCTCCTAAAATCATTGCACTTATTTCTTGTGGTGTATAATCCTTACCATTAGCATGAACTTTTTTATCAGTTCCCATTAATCTTTTAATTGAACTAATTGTTTCTGGATTAGTTACCATTTGTCTTTTAGCAGGTCCCCCTACTATAATTTCACCTTTTTTAAAAGCGACTACTGAAGGAGTAGTTCTTTCTCCTTCTGGATTAGCAATAACTTTTGCTTCTCCTCCTTCAAATACTGCGACACAACTATTAGTTGTACCTAAATCAATACCTATTGTTTTACTCATAATATCATCCTTTCTACTCACTAACCTTAACCATTGCTGGTCTAATTATTTTATCTTTCAATAAGTAACCTTTTTGTAAAACTTCTACTACCATTCCAGGTTCTATATTTTCAACCTTTTCTGTTAAAACAGCTTCATGGTATATAGGATCAAATGGTTTATTATTGCCATCAATAGCTTTTATGCCATATTTTTCTAAGTCTTCTTTTAAATGGCAATATATCATTTTAAATCCTTCTAAGAATTTAGAAACTTCATCTTCTAAGTTATCATCATCCATTAAAATAGCTCTTTCGAAGTTATCTAGTACAGGTAGTATTTCTTTTACTAAATCTTCATTAGCATATTTTAACATTTTACTAATTTCTTCATCTTTACGTTTACGATAATTGATAAGTTCTGCTTTTTGTCTTAAAAGACTATCTTCTAAAACATGAACTTTTTCTTCTAATTCTTTTATTTTTTCTTTATTTTTATCTTTTTTTACTTTTTTATCTTCTTTTATTTCTTCTTTTTTTGCTATCTTTTCTTGACAAGCATTTTCTTCTTTACAAGAACATTTTTTTTCTTCACAATTTTCTTCCATTCTAACCTCCATCTATATTTTCTTTAATGTAATTTAAAAGTGTTATAACTCTATCATATTCCATTCGTTTTGGTCCTATTAAAGCAATAGTTCCTTCTTCACCATCAACTGTATATCTTGTTTTTATAACAGTTACGTCTTCATCAAAGTCATTTTCACTTCCAATATATATATTTATTCCATTGTTTTCTTCTTTTATATGGCTTACTATTTCTTTATCTTCAAATTTACTTATGATATTTCTTATTTTATCGATATCATTAAATTCTGGTTGCATCAACATATTTTTAGTTCCACTCATATTGACATTGGTATTAGTAAAATCTGAAAAAGCGTTATAAAAGGCATTATATAGTACTTCATGTTGTTTTACATATTTACCAATTATAGGTTTAATTTCAAATTCTAGTTTTGCGCTTACTTCATCGATTGGTGTACCAACTAATAATTTGTTGATTAAATCAACTGTTTGTTTTATTTCATCACTACTTACTACTTGATCAATATAGATGTTTCTATGTTCGACATGACCTTTATCAGTAATGACAATAGCAATTAGTTTGTTTTCGTCGATTGGTACTACTTCGACTTTACTTAAG
>CANQER010000001.1 GCA_947595415.1 uncultured Bacilli bacterium | reverse complement strand
AATTATATCTTTGATATTAAAATTAGTATCAAAGTTTTTATTTTCTAAAATATATCAAACATATCTAATATATTTTTTACTTTAACTTTATTATCTAACAACATATTTTACCACTACTATCTATTTTTAGTTATAAGTTACTTACTTAATTGTTAATATTTTTGTGTGTACACAGTATTCATCCAACTCTTTGTCTCATACCCCCAGATAAATTATTAGGATAGTTATCTTTAAATTCATATAAACCATAAGTTTTTAGTAACCTAATAACATTTTCTTTATTTTCTTTAGTTAACTCATTATTTATTTCTAATCCTAATAAGCAATTATCTAAAATACTACGCCAATTAAAAAGGCAGTCTTGTTGGAGCATATATCCAAGTTTGATATTAGGATCCATAATAATTTCGCCACTTGATTTATCTTCTAATCCACATAAAATAGATAAAATTGTTGATTTACCACAACCACTAGGACCTACAATAGCTACAAACTGTCCATCTAATAAATCAAAAGAAAAATTATCCACTGCGTATATTTCATTTTGACGAGTGTGATAAATTTTCTTTAAGTTTTTAATTTGTAAAATTTTATTCATTATTTATTTTAGTAGAAAAAGTAGTATCAACTAATTTATCAAATGGAACTTTTTTATCTAATTGTCCTGCAGTTGAAGCAATAGTTTGGATATGATTAAAATCTTTTTCACTTACTAAAGTAGTATCATACCATGAATCTGCATCTTTATATCTTCCTATTATTTTAACTAAGTCATTCATTGAGGTATCAGGAAAGTAATCAATAATTGCTTCAGCTATTTTTTCATTACTGTTGTTATGGACATAATCTAAAGCTTTTTGAATTGCACGTACAAATCCTTCAATGACATCAGGATTGTTTTTTATGTAACTTGTTTTAGCGTTATAAGCTGTATAAGGAACAACTCCTCCAATTTCTCCTAAACTAGCTACAACATAACCATATCCTTGTTTTTCTACTTCTAATGCTTGTGGTTCAAATAAAGCGACAAAATCACCTGTACCACCAATAAAAGCTCCTGACATAGCTGCGAAAGCTATACTAGTGTCAATATTAACGTCATTTTTAGGATCGATTCCATTTTCTCTAAGTGCCCATTCCAAAGTCATTTCAGGCATTCCACCTTGTCTTCCTCCAATTATGTGTTTGCCTTTTAAATCATCTAATTTAAAATTGTCGTATTTTTCACGTGATACTAAAAAGCTACCATCTCTTTTAGTAAGACCAGCAAATGTTTTTAAGTAGTCTTTTTCACCACCATTATATACATAAATAGTTGCTTCACTACCACAAAAACCTATTTGGACATCTCCAGATAAGACAGCTGAAGTAACTTTATCAGCTCCTGGAGTTAAAATAAGTTCAACATCTAATCCTTCATCTTCAAAGTAACCTAAAGATAAAGCTAAGTATTGGGGAGCGTAAAAAACAGAGTGTGTAACTTCAGCTACTTTAATATGTTTTAAATTATTGTCATCTTTTTTAAAAGCAAAAAATAAAATAACTCCTAAAATAATTAAAAAAATTATAATTGTAGTTATAAACTTTTTCATGAATATCTCCTTTCTTATTCAATGATATTATATTCTAAAAAAAATATATGGTGTCTAGATAGGTAAAAATCAAACATTAAAGAGTATAGTTTATATATTTAAAATTATGACTATGATTGTAGCAATTGAAAATTATATTTATATAAATATAAAAAATACTAAACAATTAGTATTTTTCTGTGCAATCATTGTTTTTTTTAAAATGTAAAGAGCCTCTATTATTATACAAATATAAAAAGAAATATGTTATAATTGTAGTTAATAATAGATGTGATATGAAATTTGATGTATCATTGATAGTTATATATAAATAAAATGATAGACAAACTATATTACAAGATAATAATCATCAGGTATGCTTAACAATATACTAATAATCAAAAAGTATTGACTTGGCAGTCAACTGCTATGTTAGTATAAAGTTGGGAGGAGGGAAGTTTTGAGTAAAGGAGTAGATTAAAGATGTATAAAATTGGTGATTTTTCAAAAATCGTTGATATTCCTGTTAGAACTTTAAGATACTATGCAGAATGTGGAGTGTTAGTACCAAGTGAGATAGACAAATATACTGGATATAAGTATTATAGTGAAGCTAATGTTATTGAATGTGAACTTATTAAATTATTGAAATCATTGGATTTTACTTTAAATGAAATTATTGAATATAAAGACAATATAAATGAAGAAATATTAGAAAAAAAGAAAAAAGAACTAGAAGAAAGAATGTATTTACTAAAATTAAAGTATAATCGATTAACTTATATGCAAGAAGAAGTAAAGAATAAAAAGACTTATACAAGAATTAGTGAGACAAAAGAAGAAAAAGTGTTAAGGAGGAAATATGAAAAACGAAATGTTGGAAAAAGTGCTTAATGCACACAAAAATTTAATTGTTGAGGGAGATGTTGCATCTGGGAAAAGTGCTAATGTGTTATTTCCCATTGTTGATAGTATTATTGAAAAAAAGGAAAGTCTATTTATATTAGATTCAAAGGAAGAATATATAAATAGATATTATGATAAGTTAAAAGCAAATAACTATAACACTATAGTAATTAATTTGAGAGATATGGATAAAAGTGAAGGATGGAATCCATTAGAATATCCTTATAATCTATACAAAAATGGTGATAATGATAAAGCACAGGAATATCTTGAAAAAATAGGAAAAATGATGTTTTATGAAGATTCTAATCAAGATCCATTTTGGACATTAACTGCTTCTGATTTCTTTATAGGTGTAACACTTGCTTTATTCGAAGATGGAAGTGTAGATGAAGTAAATTTTAATAGTATTAATAATATGTTCAATGGAATTGATAAAAAATATCGAGCAACTGATTATATTACTGAATATTTCAAGTCCAAAGATGTTAGTTCTAAACCATATATCTTTGCTTCAACAACATTTTTAGCACCAAGGGATACAAAAGGTAGTATTTTATCAGTCGCTAGACAAAAATTAAGATTGTATGTATCAAGAGAAAAATTATCACAACTATTGAATAAAACTACATTTAATTTTGAGGATATAGCTAATAAACCAACAGCAATAATTTTAATTGCAAGAGATGAAAACAGGGAATTAAATGCTATAGCTGCGATGTTTATTGAACAATTATATGCAATATTAGTTGATTTAAAATCAAAAAATAAATTTAATTTGATTTTAGACAATTTTGATGTTATTGAAAAATGTAATGATTTAGTAGATATTTTAGGATCATGTATTTCAAGAAACATAAAAACGTATATTGCCACTCGTTCAGTATCTGAATTAGCAAATATATATGGTACTTATATGCCAAAATTATGTGATTTAATATCTATTGGTAATACAAATATAAAGTTGGTAATTGGTAATGTTGAAGAAACTTTTGATAAAGATTTTGAAACTGTTTTTGTAACTGAAAGTAATGTTGAGTATCCAACATTAAACGTTACAACAATTAAGATGTTTGATTTAGAAAAAAAGGTTAGAGGAATTGAACCACAACAATTAGGTAATATTAGTTTTACCAATACAGATTTTTTAGGCGATTCAGCTAAGATGGATGAGTTAATTAAGAATATAGATGATAAAATTGAACAACTAAACATGGAAGCGAAAATGGACAAACTAAATAAAGATGATAACCAAAAATCAGAATTTGATCAATTTAAAATTTAAGATAATAGGTGTTATTAATGGATGATAAAAAATGATATGAATATATTTAGTGATGAAGAAATGGAGGAAAATGATATGAATTTATTTAATAAAAAAGATAAATATGATATTGATGAAAAGGATAATAAAACACAAATGGTATATGGGAAAACTGATAATTTAAGAAAACAATGGGAAAATGGGGTAAATAGAATTAATAAATATAATATAAAAGCAGAAGATAATTATCCTCAAGAGTTGTATGATATTCCAAAAAGTATTGATAGTGATTCTGAAAAATGTCCTTACTGTGGATCAGTAGAATTGTGGAAATATTTATATGGAGAGCCAACTTATGATTATGATAAAGACAAATATGTTTTAGGTGGTTGTGAAATTACAGGAAAAAAACCAATTTATAAATGTAAAAAATGTGGCAAAGATATATATCGAGATAGTGAATTTGAATTACCAATTATTGCTAACAAATCCAACGAATCAATAAAAATTAATATTAAAAATGATAAAAATAATTATGTATTAATGTTAAATCATTTTTATAACCCAGAAGTTTATAATTTAACATTTCTTGACTTAAATAACCTAGATGGAAAATATATTTCTGATGCATCAATGAATTTATCTAAAAAATATTATGATCAATTTGTTAGTAAATTATATAGTATTATAAGTAATTGGCAAGATAATTATCAAGGAGAAAGTAATGTTGAATGGAATATTAAATTTGATATGAAAGATAATACGAGGGTAATTTCTGGAAATGGTGGTTTTCCTAGTAATTGGAATGAATTTATTGATTTAATGTCTGAATATGAAAAGATATTTAAAACTAAGGATGTTATTCTTTCAACAGATGATAATTCAAATGAAGATTTATAAAACAATTATTTAAACAAAAGGGTGATAACCAATAAAAGTAAATGATAAATTTGTTTATAAAATACTGAAGCAATAATTTTATTAACTTAATTATTGCTTTTTGTTTACATTTTTTTGTTTAAATTGTAAAGTTGACAATAATATAAAGTGATTAATTGTAAAGTATGATATAATATTATATGAATTATACTTTAATAATACGAGGGAGGATATAGTATGGATGATAGTTTCACATCAAAAATAGTAGTTAATAATGAATACGATTATTCTAATCTATTGCCAACAGTGGAAGGTATTTCACAATTAGTTGAGTACTGTGATGGAATGAATAATCAGTTAACAAAGTTAGTTGAAGCTGATGAAGAAAAAAACAAACAATTTAAAGCTGAATATAAAGAATATACGTACAAAAAATCTTATGGTCAACAGCTTGAAATAAATATAAGAGAAAAATCATACAACAGAATTACTTGTAAAAATTATTTACAATTTAGGTCTATTGTTCAAGGTGGAAATCTTAATGGAATTGATAGTATGGAAATTACATTGTGTTTGGATTTTTATAGAGGGAAAGGGGATAATCTAGAAGAACATGAAAATTCATTTTTAATGAAATTTAGACCCTATGAGATAACATTTATTAGAAAATCAAATCATGATGATTTAAGTATGAATCGAATAGAGCAACAAATTAAAAACATTTTTGAACAATTCCCTGTTGCTGATTGTATTTTCTGTAGTAAACAAAATAATCAATAATATAGTAATTGGAGGTAATTGTGAATGTATAATGATACTATTAAAGTTGCTAATAAAATAATATCTGATACAGATTTAGCAGATATATTTCAAAAAATGGATGAAGAATTAAGAGAAAATATTAAAATATGCAAACAAGAAACAGCTCAAAATCAAGTATATGAAAGGGAATATCAACATTGGACTGCAAAAAATTTCGAGGGGACGTTTAGAGGTACAATTGATTTTTATGATGATGCTACTGTAACTGTTGATAATTATAATTCTTTTATTACTATTTTTAACACTAGATTACATGAAATTAAATATATGTGGGTTGATTTTCATTGTATGTATTGGATCCAAAATGGTAGTGACGAAAGACTAGTTAATCAAAGTATTAATATGAATATTTATGAATACAAAATGGATATTGAAGTTAAATTAAGTAGTGAAGATAAAAAAATGGATGATATTTATCAGTTAATAAAAGAAAAAATATTGAAAGCACCTGAAAGGTATGATAGGCTTATTAAGAAAAGAAGTTCTATTATCAATAAAATAGGTTTTGCATTTGGAGCAATTCCTAGCTTAGTTATTTGTACTTTGTTAGTATTTGTGTCGACAATAAGACAAATATATGGTATGACCTATGTATTATATCCAATGGCAGTAGTTGTTTTAGCACTTGTAATTGGTAATACTGTATTGGGTGGAAGATTAGATCGTTTATATTCTACAATAATTCCAAAGAAAAAATATGCAGGTTGGGACTCAACTAATGGTGAAAGTATTTATAAAGATGACATTGATGATTATGTTTCAACAGGTGAGATTATTATTGGAAAAAACACAGATAATATAAAACATAGAAGGGAAATTGCTGAATTAGAAAAAAAGTATAGTAAATATATTCCTATTGAGTTAATTGTACTTTTAGTTTTATCAGTAATTATAATTTTAATTGGTAAATTAATATAGGAGGTAGAAAATGAATAATAAATTTAATTTACAAATATTAAACGAAACTATTGAGGATCTAAAAAATAATCCTAATGCTTGTATCCTAGTGGGTGGACAACCATCACAAGATGCTCCACTTACAACACAACAATCTAGACCAGGAGAGCAATTAAAAAAATTTATCCAATATTTTTTTGAAAATGAATTTGCTGATATGCAATATGCAGAAAACTATGAGAAGATAAAATATAAATCACTAGATGAGTATACTTACGAAGAAACATTGACTATCTTAACAAAGATAATAGGAGATGACAGATTTGTTCCAGGCCAACTATATAGTTATTTTAAAGATGGTACATTATTAAAACTTGTAGAAAAATTAGGAAATTTTGCCATTTCTGATAATCAACAAATTAAAGCTTCAATGGATATGGCTAAAATGATGAATTATAGAATGCATGCTGAACAATTATTTATTCCAATATTAAATGGCTTTCAAGTAGAAAATGATAATAATCCTCAAACAATACTTTTGGCAGCAGGATATGGATTTATAGAACAATTAACATCAGATGGTTATATTGAAGATGGACAATTTGAAAACAGAATTGATTTAGTAATTAAAAATACAAAAGAATTTATGAAAAATAGTAATTGTGAAAATGTAGATAATAGTTTTATTTTTTATAAGGATTACAATAATGGAGTATTTGATTTTAAATTATATATTCAAGATATGATTATACCAGTTCAAAATGAAAAAAAAGTAATTAGAAATTTTATAGCATATTTTGTTGAACCAAAAATGCATGATTTTTACCAACTTAGCTTAGGGGCAGGACCTCTTACTATGCCTACTGAACAATTAAAAATAGGTATAATAGATTTACAAAATGATCAATTAACAATTTCATTAGATAATTTAATGAAAACGCTATTAGATAATTTAAAATATAAGAATTAATTAGATGAAATTATGGTTGAACAAGAAAATGGTTTTATATCAACTAAACAAGAAGAAAACTATGTTACATTAGAACAATTAAAATCATTATTATTTGAATCAGGTTATATGTGTTATGGACATGGTATAGGAAGAATGGGTAATTCTGATGAGATTGTTGGTTCTATATTTAGTGAGGGTTTAAGAACAAAGGATAATTCTTTATATTTCACTACAGTAGGTTTAAGTACACCAACTCCTGAATTAAAAGAGCAGTATAAAGAATCAGGTTTACCAGAACCAAGTATAGAAAATTTAAAAGAAAAGTTTAATAATTGGCAACATCTAGATTCTAAAAAAATAATTATTGCTAGAATACCAATAGAATATATAAATACTATGGGAGATTATTGTGATAGAGATGGAGAAATGTTTGGGGCTTTTTATATTCAAAAAGTACAACCAAATAGAAAAATAATAAATTATTTAGATCCAAAGTTTATAGTAGGTTGTTTTGACGTAGAAAAACAAGTAGTAAAGAATATTAAGTTCTGAAACTATTGAAAAATTAAAAAAAGAATATAAGAAAACTCTTGAAAAAACAAAAGCAAGATTAGATAATGTAGGATTAGTTATATTTCAACAAGTAGAAAAGCAAGAACCAGTACCACAACAAATTATTCAAGATAATAGTTCTTATGATAGTTTTGATTTTCCAGAAATTGAATGGGAAGATACACCAACTGTTAATAAAAGTAGATAAAAAAGTAATGATTAATAGTGTAGATTTAATAATAATTTAAAAATTTAATAAATTTTTAGGAGAATTATGTAGATACATTCTCTTTTTTTTATTTTTTTCTTCAATATTAATACACTCAATAAAGAAATTCTATTTAATATTAACAAAAGAAATATCAAGATTTTCAAGAAATACTTTGGATAATATTAAATATACACAATAATTACTTTCATGTAGTGTTGGTGTTTCTTTTTTGGGTGATAACATTAATACCTTTCAATAGGTAAAAATCAAACATTTTATTGTCCTATTTTTCATATACTTTCATAGGTGATATAATGAAAAAATTAAAAATATTATTTATTTTACTTATATTATTACCATTTAATATAAAGGCTTATGAAACTAGTGCTTATGCAGCTATATTAATGGATCAAAATTCAAAAAGGATAATCTATTCAAAAAACATTCATACTGTAAGAAGTGTAGCTTCTATATCTAAGATTATGACTGCGATTGTAGCAATTGAAAATGGGAATTTAAAAGAAAAAGTTGAAATTGGAAATGAAATAGATTCAGCAACAGGTTCAGCTATATATATAAAAAAAGGGGAAGTTTTAACTTTAGAGGATTTACTATATGGTCTTATGCTTAGAAGTGGTAATGATGCTGCTTTAGCAATCGCTAAAAACATAGGGGGTTCTTTAGATAAATTTGTTATCAAAATGAACGAATTAGCTAAAAAAATAGGTATGAAAAATACAACTTTTAATAACCCTCATGGACTAGATAGTCCAAATGGTAATATGTCAACTGCTTATGATATGGCTATACTTACTAGTTATGCAATGCAAAATAAAACCTATCAAAAGATAGTTAAAACTAAGACTTATAAAGTTAAAACTAATAAAAACACTTATGTTTGGCATAATAAAAATCGTCTTTTAAAAAACGACTTTATTACTGGGGGTAAAACTGGTTTTACAGATATCGCAAGACGTACTTTAGTATCTACAGCATCTAAAAACAACTTAAATTTAGTGGTAGTAACTTTAAACGATGGAAACGATTTTAATGACCATATGAGTTTATATGATAATGCTTATAAAGAATTTAACAATTATAAAATTTTAGATAAAAACAATTTAACTATTTATGATGAAGATTACTATGAAGATTATAGTTTTTATTTAAAAAAAGATTTTTATTATCCTCTTACTAATAGTGAAAAAGATAATATTAGTTTAAAAATAAAACTTACTAAAAAAAGAGATGTTAAAAATAATGATAAAGTAGGTAGTATTGATGTTTATTTAGCTGATCAAAAAATATATACTGATAATGTTTATGTAAAACAAATCGAAAAAAAACAAGGTATTTTTAGTAGAATTATCAATTGGTTTAAAAATTTATGGTAAATAAAATATGGGGTAGTTTTATTATTATTGGTATAATTTTTTGTATTATAAATAATAAAATAGATGTTTTAAATAAAGTTATATTGGAAAGTGGTAAAACAAGTTTAGATATGATTATTAAAATATTTCCAGTTATGGCTTTATGGCTGGGGATTATGAATATTGCTTTACTATCTGGACTTATTGATAAACTAGCTAAATTTTTATATCCTATCTTAAGGGTAGTTTTTAAAGATATTCCTAAAAATCATGAATCGTTAAGTTATATTGCTTCTAATATTATTACTAATGTTTTTGGACTAGGGAATGCTAGTACACCTTTTGGACTAAAAGCTATGAAATCACTTCAAGAAATAAACCCTAAAAAGGATACAGCATCTAGAAGTATGATAACTTTTTTAGTTATTAATACTAGTTGTATTACTTTAGTTCCTACCACAGTTATATCACTTAGAATGTATCATAATAGTAGTAATCCCAATGAAATAATTTTAGCTTGTATTATTGCTACTTTTATATCTCTTGTGGGAGGTTTAATAATTGATTATATGATTGGAAGGAAATATAGATGATATTATCTAATTTGATTTTACCTTTGATTGTTCTTTTTACTGTAGGATATGGGTTTTTAAAAAAAATAGATTTATACGATGCTTTTGTTGAGGGAGCTAAGGAAAGTTTTGATATGGTTTTTACTATGTTTCCTTGTGTTTTAGGGATGATTTTAGGGATTAATCTTTTTTTAGAAAGTGGTATTTTAAATAATATTATGGATTTATTAAATCCTTTGTTTAGTTTTTTTAAGATACCTAAAGAGATTTTTCCTATTTCTATTATGCGACCTATTTCAGGTAGTGCGTCTCTTGCTTTACTAAATAATATTTTTACAAACCATGGACCAGATAGTTTAATAGGAAGGATTGCTTCAGTAATTCAAGGGTCAACTGAGACAACTTTTTATGTTATAACTTTGTATTTTGGATGTATAGGGATAAAAAAAATACGCTATGCGCTTAAGGTGGGTTTGCTTGCTGATTTGATTGGGATAATAGCTAGTATTGTGGTTGTAAATATTATCTTTTAGAATATATACAACCACAGTAGTTTTGACGATATAGATGGTATTTATTGGATAATTCGATTGATTTTTTATAACCATCTTTTTTCTTGAAATCAGCATATAAATATTTTATATTGTATTTATTTTCTAAGGATTTTCCAATTTCGTTTAACCATTTAGCATTTTTATAAGGACTTATAGATAAAGTAGTTGTGAAGTAGTCAAAATTTAGATCTTTAGCTATTTGAGCTGTTTTTTCTAAACGAAGGTTATAACATTTAAAACATCTACTTCCTCCTTCTAATTCGTTTTCTAATCCTTTTATTTCATCTAGATATTCATTAACATTATAAGGTCCTTCGATAAAGGAAATTGGGTATTTGGTTTTTATAAGTTTGATAAAGTTTTTAATTTCTAAGACTCTTTTTTGGTATTCTTCTTCTTCCATAATATTAGGATTATAGTAGTAGATGGTTATTTTAAAGATATCTGCTAGTCTATATAATACAGCACTACTACATGGGGCACAACAAGCATGGAGAAAAAGGGTAGGTACTTTATTTTGACTTAAAATGTTTTTGATTTCATTTTCCATTAATAAATTATAATTCATAATATCCCTCATTAGTTATTATAACATATCTTGCTTAAATAATTTAATTAAAGTATAATTGTATTGGTGGTTATATGGAAAGATTACAAAAAGTTATAGCTAGTAGTGGGTATTGTTCTAGAAGAAAGGCAGAAGATTTGATTGTTAGTGGTAAGGTGTATGTAAATGGAAAAAAGGTAGATACCTTAGGATATAAAGTAAGTGGTAATGATATAATTAAAATAGGTAATGAAATATTAAAAAAAGAGGATTTTGAGTATTATTTACTTTATAAACCTAGAGGAGTTATTACTTCTGTTAGTGATGATAAAAAAAGAAAAACTGTGGTTGATCTAATTGATACAGATAAACGAATTTATCCAGTTGGTCGTCTAGATTATGATACAACAGGGGCTTTAATTCTTACTAACGATGGAGTTTTTGCGAATACTTTGATGCATCCTAAAAATAAGGTTGAGAAAGAATATGTAGCTAAAGTAAAAGGAATACTTACTCCTGTAGATATCGATAGATTAAAAAAAGGTGTTATTATTGATGGGGTTAAAACTTCAAGATCAAAGGTTAAAATGGTTAAGGTTGATAAAAAGAAAAATACTTGTTTAGTTAGGTTAACGATTCATGAGGGAAAGAATCATCAAGTTAAAAAAATGTTTAATTCGATTGGTTATGATGTTTTAAAGTTAAAAAGAGAGAGAATTGATTTTTTAGATTTAAGGGGTCTAAAATCAGGGGAATATCGTAAGTTAAGTATAAAAGAAGTTAAGAAAATATATAGTAAACATTTAAATAAAAGCTAAAAATTGTTAAAATTATTAAAAATCTATTGCAAATATTTAAAAAAAATGATATTCTTTAATTGTAGGCAAAATAGCTTATAGAAATTAGGGAGGTAATTTATATGACAAAAGCTGATTTAGTAAATTATATTGCTGAAGAAACTGGATTAACAAAAGCTGATGCAACTCGTTCATTAGATGCAATGATGGCTGGAGTAATTAAAGGATTAAAAAAGGAAGGTAAAGTTACATTAACAGGTTTCTGTACTTTTGCTTCTAAGAATAAACCAGCTAAGGAAGGACGTAATCCAAGAACTGGTGAAAAAGTTAGAATTCCTGCAAAAGTTGCAGTAACTATTAAAGCTGGATCTAAATTAAAAGATGCTTTAAACTAAAAGGCTAATGCCTTTTTTTTAGGGTAAAAAATGGAGGATATATGTATAAGACTGCAATCAATGTTTTAAATAGGCTTGATAATAATGGTTTTAAGGCTTATGTGGTTGGTGGTTATCCAAGGGATTTGTATTTGAATCGTGAGTGTATTGATATTGATATATGTACTAATGCTACTGCTAAAGATATTAAGGATATTTTTAAGGATGCTAATGTTTCTAAGGTTCAATATGGATCTGTTACTATTTTTATAAATAACATTCGTTTTGAACTTACGACTTTTAGGAAGGATCTTAAGTATAAGAATAATAGATTACCTGTTAAAATTAAGTATATTGATAGTTTGGTTGATGATTTGAAAAGAAGAGATTTTATTATTAATACGATGTGTATGGATAAAAATGGAACTATTATTGATTTACTTAATGCGAAAAAGGATTTGGATGAAAAACTAATAAGGGTGGTTGGTAATTCTAAGCGTAAGTTAAAGGAGGATAGTTTAAGGATATTAAGGGCTATTCGTTTTGCGACTGTTTTGGATTTTGATTTAGATGATAATTTAAAGGTAGCTATTAAGAAGTATGGTTATTTGTTAAGTAAGCTTTCTTATTATCGTAAAAAAGAGGAGTTAGAAAAGATTTTTAGTAGTCCTAATGTTAGGTATGGATTAAGGCTTATTAAGGAATTAGGGTTAGTAAAACCTTTACAGTTGTCTAATTTTGATGATTTGGTTATTACGACTGATTTGATTGGGATTTGGGCTCAGTTAGATGTGGTTGATAAGTATGATTTTACGAGGAATGAGAAGGAACAAATTACTAAGATAAATGAGCTTTTAAATAAGGATATATTAGATAATTATAATTTATATAGTTATGGTTTATATATTAGTTGTATTGCAGGGGAGATTAAGCATATTGATAGGAAAGATATATATGATAGGTATTATAAGTTACAGATAAATGAGCTTTCTGATATTGCGATAAGTGCTGATGATATATGTGATGTTTTGGGTAAAAAACCAGGATCTTATTTGAGGGATATTTTTAAGGATATTGAGAGTAAGATTTTATATAATGAACTTTTTAATGGTAGAGATGAACTTATTTCTTATGTTAAGGATAAGTATAAAAGTGTATAGTAGTTTACACTTTTTTGTTTGTTTGCTTGAATAAATATTAATTTAATGGTATATTAATAATGGATAAGAAAGTAGGTAATGGATGTGTTAGCAAATAGCAAATGGGGGGGGGTATTTAGGAAGTAGTAAATATAATAATGATACCTAAAAGTCATGTTTTAAGCATGGCTTTTTGTTGTGGGAATATGTAGGTAAATATAAGTATGGGAGGTATTAGAAAATGAAGATGAATAATAAGAAAGGGTTTACATTAATAGAGTTACTAGCAGTTATCGTAATTTTAGCAATAATAGCCTTAATAGCAGTACCAATAGTAGTGAATATAATGGAAAAGTCAAAAGAGGAAAGTTATAAAAGAAGTGTCGAGTTTGCGATAGATGCAGCAGAATTATATTTAGTAGAAAATGGATTATCAGAGATACCAGAAGCTGGTATTAATGTAACAGATTTAAAATTAAAGAATAATAATTTTAAAAGTGGAGTAATAAAAGAAAATAATGAAGAAGAAGTAATAGCAGAAAAAGTAAGTAATGGAGAATACTGTGCAAGTGGAGAAAAAGGAAGTATAAAAGTAAGTAAAGGAAGCTGTGATGGAACAGTAGAGTCACTAGAAATATATAATGTTACAACAAATTCAGTAACAAGTAGTAGTATAACAGTAGTAGTAGATATAAATAATAAGGATAATATAAAAGGATATTATTATGCAAAAGATGAAGAAGATTATGGAAATATAGAAAATACAAACACACATATATTTACAGGATTAACAAAAAATACAAGTTATACAATAAAAGTAAAAGTAGAAGATAATGAAGGAACAATAGCAGAAAAGGAGATAACAGTAAAAACAATAGATATAAGTGCTCCTACATATACACAGATAGAAGAAGAAAATAAAATAACAGTAACAATAACATATCCAAGTGAAAAAGAAGAAAATTGGATATATGAATATCAACAGTATACAAGTGAAATAGGTGACAGTTGGACAGAAGTAAAAGAAACGACAGCGATAGTAGAATTTACAAGTAATGGAAAGTTAGTAGCAAGAGTAAGAGATACAGGAAATAGTAATAATACAGTAGAAGCATCAACATATGAAGTAACAAATATAGTATATAAAGAAGAACTATTAAAAGGAAGCGATCCAAAAATAATAGGAGATTTAATACCAGTAAAAATAGCAGATGATGGAACAGTAACCAAAGCAGATATAAGTACAAAATGGTATAATTATGAAAATCAAGAATGGGCTAATGCAGTAATATTAAATGAAGGAGTAGATAGTTCAAAATATAACGATTGTAAGACTGAAATTCCAGAAGAAAAAATAAAAGGATATTTTGTATGGATACCAAGATATAAATATCAGATATTTAATGATACTTTATATGAATCTTTAACTAAAATCGAAAAAAGAGAACAAGAAATAAAGATAGAATTTCAAGAAATAGATGATACTATTGAAAAAGGTGAAACAAATGGACAATGGTTAACGCATCCAGCTTTTACATCACTAGAAGTAAGTGGAATCTGGGTAGGTAAGTTTGAAGTAGGATATAATCAAAACAGTACTACAAGTGGAGATATAGAAACAAATGATTGGACGACATCAGGAGCAGAAAAGACAGAATCGTATACAACAGATTTACCAACAAAGATAATAGTAAAACCAAATGTATATTCGTGGAGAAGTCAAGTTGTACATACTTTTTTCAAAACTTTATATAATTTTGATACAAGTTTAAATAGTCATATGATGAAAAATACAGAATGGGGAGCAGTAGCCTATTTATCCCATTCAAAATATGGAAAGTATGGAAATAGTAAATATACAGGAGAAGAAGGTTTAGAAAAAGAAGTATATATAAATAATTGTAGTAATTATACAACAGGGATAGCAGGGGATACTGTGTCAGCATCAGAAACAAGTGATTGTAAAAATACGTATAAAACAGAACAAGGTCAAAAGGCAAGTACAACAGGAAATATAACAGGAATCTATGATATGTCAGGAGGAGCTAGCGAATATGTGGCAGGGTATGTCCAAGATGGAACTATGGTTTATAGTGAATTTGACAAAGATCCAATAGAACAATATTCAGACATAGAAAATGTAAAAAATTATTTTGATGTTTATGATAAAAATAGCACATATGATAATTATACTACAAGAATCTTAGGAGATGCGACAGGAGAGATGGGACCATTTGAAAAGACTAATGCTAATTATAATACATACTATACAAGTAGTTGGTATGGCGATTACGCTGACTTTGTCTATTATAGGTACCCCTGGTTCAAACGTGGCGGCTACAGCAATGGCAGATCTAATGCTGGAGTGTTCAGCTTCTTTACCACTAATGGTAACTATGGCAGTAGCACCTCTTCTCGCTTAGTTCTATCACCATCTAATTAAAACAAAAAAGGACTATTTTATAACAATTTAGTCCTTTTAATTTAACTTTAATTAATATACTATAATTTCTTTAAAGCAGACTCTTTATAAAAACCAGTCGTACCCTTATCATTCCCAACTTGATAAGGATAAGCCTTATTCTTATAAATTTTCAAAATCTTTCTTTTGTAACCAATACCCCAAGCTATTTTGCCAGATCCACTACTAGAAGATTTACCAGTTTTAACAATCTTAACACTATCCCCAACTTTTAATTTGTTAGAAGTTTTTTTAACCTTACTCAAATCCTTTTCAGCTACCCATCCTAATCCATTATTAACATTATAAGGTTTACTAGCCTTTTTATTATCATTAATAATACTTATAACTACTTTCTTATTTTTCAAAGTTTTACCAGGTTTATTACCATAACTATCACCATATAAAGTACCATTTAAAATCAAACTATCCCCAATATCATACTTAAGTTTAACCTTATTATCCTTATCATCCTTATCATCATTACGATCATCTAAATGATTTAAACCAGACTCTCTAATAACCTTAGGATAATCTATAAAAGCCTTATTCCCATCAACTCTACCATCTATTCCTTTATACTTCTCAGAATTAGAATATTGCCATAACCCAAAAGGTTTATCATAAGTTGCTTCACTACTCCATTGAGCTAACCACTTATCGTATTTATCTAACTTACTAGAACTAAGCCTAGTATTAAACCAATACAAATTCGCATATATTCCAACATAATAACCAGATTCTTCCATCTTCTTACAATAAGTAGTAACAATATTAGTCAAAGTAGTTTTAGATAAACCAGTAAGAGACTTATCCTCAACATCTAAAAAAACAGGGTAAGTAAGTTTATAATCCTTAATAAGTCTTAAAGTATGTTCTGCTTCACTAACAGCATCATCTATACTAGTCGCATAACTATATAAATAAACCCCAAATGGAATATTTAACCTAGTACATTCATTCGCATTCCTCACAAACTGATTGTCATCTTGACTAGGAATATTACCACCAAAACCACATCTTATAATCGCAAAATCAATCTTGTTTTTAAGTTTATCCCAATCAATACGACCCTGCCATGAAGAAACATCTATTCCTTTCATATCTACCTCCTAATATGTTATATGAAAAAACAACCCCTTTAACAATAACAACAAACTATAAAATCTATAAAAAATATGATATAATACATATGGTGATCTTATGAAACAAGAAAACATCAGAAACTTTTCAATCATTGCCCATATTGATCATGGTAAAAGTACCTTAGCTGATAGAATATTAGAAGAAACTAACGCTATTAGTAAACACGAAATGAAAGATCAACTACTAGATAATATGGACTTAGAAAGAGAACGTGGAATAACTATTAAACTAAACGCAGTTCAATTAAAATATAAATACCAAAACGAAGAATACATCCTTCATTTAATTGATACTCCAGGTCATGTTGATTTTACTTATGAAGTAAGTAGGAGTTTAGCTGCTTGTGAAGGAGCAGTTTTAGTAGTAGACGCAGCTCAAGGAATAGAAGCTCAAACTCTAGCTAATTTATACCTTGCGTTAGAAAATGACTTAGTAATTATTCCTGTTATCAATAAAATAGATCTACCTAACGCTAATGTAGATAAAGTAAAAAAAGAATTAATCGATACCTTAGGTTTTAAAGAAGACGAAATTATTTTAACTAGTGCGAAAAATGGAATTGGAATAAAAGAATTAATTGTAGAAATAATTAAAAAAATTCCTAGTCCTAAAGGTGAAAAAGAACCTCTTCAAGCCTTAATCTTTGATAGTTATTATGACCCATATAGAGGAGTAGTAGCTTTAATTAGAATCGTTAATGGTCAAGTAAAAGTAGGGGATAAAATCAAAATGATGGCTACTAATGCTTACTATGAAGTTGTAGAACTAGGTATCCATAACCCTAAAGAAGTAAAAAAACAAACCCTTGAAGTTGGGGAAGTAGGATACTTATGTGCTAGTATTAAAAGTATCGATGATGTAAAAGTAGGAGATACTATTACCCTAAAAGAAAACGAAGCTAAAAGTCCTTTAGCTGGATATAAACCAATGAAACCAATGGTTTTTTGTGGACTATATCCTACAATATCATCTAAATATCCAGATTTAAGAGAAGCCTTAGAAAAACTTAAACTAAACGATGCATCCTTAGATTTTACACCTGAAACATCTAAAGCTTTAGGATTTGGTTTTCGTTGTGGTTTTTTAGGATTACTTCATATGGAAATAATCGAAGAAAGAATAGAAAGAGAATTTAAAATAGATTTAATCGCTACTAGTCCATCAGTTATCTATGAAGTAGAACTTACAGATGGAAGTATCATTAATATCGATAGTCCTGTTAAAATGCCAGATAGAGTTAAAATAAAAGATATTAAAGAACCTTATATTAAGACAAACATCTTTGTACCAAATACTTATATTGGACCTATTATGGAACTATGTCAAGATAAAAGAGGTAATTATGTAGGAATGGAATATATTGATCAAACAAGAGTAAATATCCATTATGAAATACCTTTATCTGAAATTGTCTATGATTTTTTTGACAAGTTAAAATCAAGTACTAAAGGTTATGCTTCTTTTGACTATGAACTTATTGGTTATAAAAGTAGTAACTTAGTTAAAATGGATATCTTACTTAATGGAGAAGTAGTAGATGCTCTAAGTGTTATAGTTCACAAAGACTTTGCTTATAAACGAGGAAAAATGGTAGTTGAAAACTTAAAAAAACTTATTCCTCGTCAACAATTTGAAGTTCCAATTCAAGCTTGTATTGGAAATAAAGCTATCGCTAGAGCTGATATAAGAGCTATGCGTAAAAATGTTTTAGCTAAATGTTATGGTGGCGATGTATCTAGAAAACGAAAACTTTTAGAAAAACAAAAAGAGGGTAAAAAAAGAATGAAAATGGTAGGTAATGTTGAAATACCTCAAGAGGCTTTTTTGTCAGTTTTAAGTATGGATGAAGATTAAATTGTCCTCCTTTTTAAAATATGCTATAATCTAGGTGATAAGATGGTAAATACAGTTTATATTCATATTCCATTTTGTGAAAACATTTGTAGTTATTGTGATTTTTGTAAGTTAATATATAATAAAGATTTAGTTGATAAATATTTATGGGAACTTAAAAAAGAAATTCAAAGTAACTATAAAAATGAAACAATTTCTAAAATATATATAGGTGGAGGAACACCTAGTTGTTTAAATATGAACCAGTTAAAGATGTTGTTTGATATTATCAAAATATTTAAATTTGATGAAAAATTTGAATTTACTTTTGAATGTAATAGTGATATTACCTATGAAAAACTAAAATTTTTGTATAAAAACAAGGTTAATAGGTTAAGTATAGGTATTGAAACTTTTAATGAAAAACATCTTTCTTTTTTAAATCGTAAAAAAACAGATGTCATAAGTAAAATAGACCAAATAAAAAAAATAGGTTTTAAAAATATAAATATTGATTTAATTTATGCTCTACCTAATCAAACAATAAAAGATTTAAAAAACGACTTAGATTTGTTTTTAAAGTTAGATATTACTCATATATCGACTTATTCATTGATTATTGAAAAAAATACTTTACTTGATATTAAAAATACTAAAAATATTAGTGAAGATTTAGATTTTAAGATGTATAATCTAATTAAAAATACTTTAGAAAATAATGGTTATAATCATTATGAAATAAGTAATTTTGCTAAACCTACCTATGAATCTAAACACAATTTAACTTATTGGAATAATGAATTTTATTATGGTTTTGGTTTAGGTAGTTGTGGTTATATAGCTGATTATAGATATGAAAATACTAAAAGTTTAAGTAAGTATTTAAAAGGTATTTATCTAAAAGAGAAACATTATGTTGATAAAAAAGAGAAATTAGAAAATGAATTTATTTTAGGTTTTAGAAAAATAAAGGGGATAAATAAAAAAGAATTTTACGATAAATATGGTATAGATATTAATAGAATAGATGTTATAAATAGACTTATAAAGGAGGGTAAATTAACTGATTTTAATGGTCAAGTATTTATTGAAAATGAGTATTTGTCTAATTGTGTTTTAGTTGATTTAATAGGTGAAGTATGAAATGTGATGTTTTTAAAAAAGAGGTATCTTATATAAGAAATAAAAAATATCAAGATAATATTAATATTTTAATTAATTTATTACCTGATTATTTTTTTGAGGTTTCTGCTAGTTCAACTGGTAAATATCATCCTAGTTTTTCTAATGGTAAAGGGGGGTTAGTAAGACATACGAAAGTGGCTTGTAGGATTGCTTATGAACTACTTAATAATGAGGTAATAGGTAATATTTTTACAAGCGATGAGAAAGATTTAATGATAATGGCTCTTATTTTACATGATGGGCTTAAACATGGGCTTAATAAATCTGAATATGTAAGGTTTGAACATCCTATTCTTATATGTGATTATATAAAAGAAAATAAGGATAAACTTAGTTTAAGTGATAAAGAGATAGATTTTTTAGTTATGGTTATTGAAAGTCATATGGGAGGTTGGAATACTAATAAGTACAGTAAAGTAATCCTTCCTAAACCAGCTAATCGCTATCAAAAGTTTGTTCATATGTGTGATTTTTTATCGAGTAAGAAGTTTTTAGATGTTAAGTTTGAAAATGATGATATTTTAGATTAGGGGGATAGTATGAAAGTAGAATTACTTGAAAGTTATGATATTAATAAAAAAGAAGAAATTTTAAAATTATTAGCAGCAGCTGGTAAGATATCACGATTTAAAGGAGATATAAATGAAGCTATCGATAGTTTTACTGACTATAATAAAGCTTTAAAATACATTGAAAGAATTGTAGGAATGGGTCATGAATCAATAAGTGAACACGATTATATTTTACTTGGGATAACTGGGGTTAGTCCTTTTGTGGAACTTACTTTGATTCAAGAAAGGATTGCTTCTTTTACGATTAAATCACGAAGGGAAGTTGATTTTAGTAGGGTTAGTTATTTTAAACCTGATTTTAAAGGTGATATGAAAGTTTCTAAAAAATATGATGAGTTTACTAAAGATTGTATTGATACTTATACTAAATTTGTAGAAAATGGTATTCCTTTAGAGGATTCAAGGTTTGCTCTTCCTTATAGTTTTTCGAATGTTATTTTTATGGGAATGGATGCTAGGGTATTAAAGGATTTGGTAGTTAGATTTACTAAAGGATATGAAAGTAGGTATGAAGAGTTAAGACAACTTGGGGAAAAGTTATATGATATTTTAGAAGTTCGAGCTCCTTATTTTGTTAAATCTATTTTAGAAGCTAGTGATGAAAAAGATAATGTAGTTGATTTAATAGGTGATGTTTCAGGTAGTAATGAAAGGATAGATGTTAATCTATTGGATTGTACTAATAATATTGATGATACTATTTTTATTAATATGCTTATTTATTATTACAATTTATCTTACAATGAGGCTTTTAAATATTACCAAGATAATATAAAAAATAATTCTTCTTTAAAGGATAAACTTATAATGGAGATGTATAAAAATAATCAAAAACCATTTACACAAGTTAATTTTACTTTTGAAATTCCTTTTTCTTTGGCGACTTTACCTCAATTAGTTCGTCATCGTATGCAAAGGATAGTTATACCAGATTTTAAGGTATGGGATCATTTTTATTATAAAACTCCTGATAGTATTACTGGTAAAAACAAAGAAATGTATGATGAGTTGTTTCTTAAAAGTAAAGAGGTTTATGATTACTTTAAATCTAAGAAAATCAAGGATGAGGATTTAATTTATTTACATGTTAATGGGAATATGGTAAATATAACTACTTCACTTGATGGCAAGAGTTTGGCTTGGATTATGCATCTTCGTATGTGTAATAAGGCACAATGGGAGATAAGGGATATTGCGTCTAAAATGGTTGATTTAGTTAAGGATAAGTCTTTGTATTTTTCTAGTGTTTTGGGAGCTGATTGTGATATTTTAGGTATTTGTCGTGAAAAAAAGGAGTCTTGTGGTAAGATAAAGGTTATAAAAAGGAGTAAGGGTTATGAATAAACTTATTGTGATTGAGGGAACTGATTGTTCTGGTAAGGAGACTCAAGCTAAATTACTAGTGGAAAGACTTAAGGATGATGATATTAGTGTTAAGGTTAAGTCTTATCCTAATTATGAGAGTGGACCTGGTAAGATTATAGGTGGACCTTATTTGGGCAAGAAAAGTATTAGTGATTGTTGGTTTAAAGAGGGGGCAGTTAATGTTGATGCTAGGGTTGCGTCTTTGTATTATGCTGCTGATAGGTTATATGATAAGGGTAATTTGGAGGATCTTTTAAAAGAGAGTCATGTTATTTTAGATAGGTATATTTATTCTAATATGGCTCATCAAGGTGGTAAAGAGCTTGATAAGGATAAAAGGATGGCTTTATATAAATGGTTAGATGAGTTAGAGTTTGGGTTTTTAAATCTTTTAAGACCTGATATTAAGGTTCTTTTGTATATGCCTTATGAGTATTCATGTGTTCTTAAGAAAAATAGGAGTGAGATGGATGAGCATGAGTCTTCTGAGGTTCATTTAAAGAATGCTGAAAATGCTTATTTGGAGTTAGCTAGTTTATATGGGTTTAAGATAATTAATTGTGTTAAGAATGATTTGATTAGAAGTATAGATGATATTAATGATGAATTATATGGATATGTTAAGAAAAAGTTAAAATAATGTATATGTAGTGTATAATTATATATAGTAGATACTTGATTAAATAGTTATTTAATGGTATATTAATATTGTAATAGATAGTAGTATATAGGAGGAGAATGAGTGTGTTAGCAAATAGCAAATGGGGGGGGCATTTAGAAGCTTTAGTTAACGATGTAGTAGAGGATATTTCATAGAGTCGTGTTTAAATGTACAGGACTTTTTATAGTGTTTGTATAAAAAAGAAAGTATTGGGAACAATAAGAATTGGAGGTATTGATATGAAGAAAAATAATAAGAAAGGATTTACATTAATAGAGTTATTAGCAGTAATAGTAATACTAGCAGTAATAGCCTTAATAGCTGTGCCTATAGTAATAAATGTAATAGAAAAAGCAAGACAAGAAAGTTATAAAAGAAGTGTAGAGTTTGCGATAGATGCAGCAGAGTTATATTTAGTAGAAAATGGGTTATCAGAGATACCAAGTGAAGGAATAGAAGTATCTAAATTAAAATTGAAAAACAATAATTTCACAAGTGGAAAGATAGTGAATAACAATGGAAAAATAGAAGCACAAGAATTAAGTAATGGAGAATACTGTGCAAGTGGAGAAAAAGGAAATATTACAGTAAGTAAAGGAAGTTGTGGGGAAGTAGTAAAAGAAGAATATAAGGATACAATATTAAATGGCAATGATCCAGTACTAAAAGAAGGACTAGTACCAGTAAATATAGCAGAAGATGGAACAGTAACAAAAGCAGATATAACTAAAAAGTGGTATGATTATAGCAAACAAGAATGGGCCAATGCAGTAATATTAAATGAAGGAGTAGATAGTTCACAATATAATGATTATACAACTGAAATTCCACAAACTAAAATAAGAGCTTACTTTGTTTGGATCCCAAGATATAAATATGAGTTATTTAATGTAGAAGAGTATACATCAAGAACAACAAAAGAGAATAGAGTACAACAAATAGACATCGAATTTCAAAGTATGGAAGACCCAGAAGAACAAGGAACAGAAAATGAACAATGGTTAACGCATCCAGCGTTTACAACATTAGGAGTAAGTGGAATATGGGTAGGAAAATTTGAGGTAGGATATAATCAAAATGATAATACAAGTGG